>JBCECD010000295.1:0-9246 GCA_039206745.1 Bdellovibrio sp.
CCGAAGCCTTCACCCCCAAACACCTCGAAAAAGGTGCCTGGTGATTTTTTACGCCTACAGCGCGTCAATTCACTAGAGTCCCTCGAAGAAAATAAGAAATAAGGTGGCAATACAACATCTTGATGCAATGTAGGCGTAAAAAATCACCAGGCACCTTTTTTTAGGGTCCAGTGGGCTTTGAGGCCGTAGTGGTCGGAGAGGGGGCGGCGCCAGGAGGGGCCGCGGAGGTTGATTTCGACTTTGAGGACCTCAAGGTGAGTATCGGATTTGCCTTTATTTGAGTAGAAGATGTAGTCAAACAGCTTAGGAGTGAGGCTCCAGCCCAAAGGGTTGCCCGTGCAATAGGTGCAAAGCCCTCGAGAACTGGAGACGTAGTCTTCTAAGGCGTCCCGGACTTCCAATAGAGTTAAGAGGGTTTTTCGCTCAAGGCTGTCAGGCTCCGCATTCAAATCACCCGTCATAATCAGCTTGAGATCAGAATGGCTTCGACGCCACTCCGCCATTTGCTTGATCTGGGCAAGACGAACCTCCTGCGATGAAGGATGCAAATGCATATTCAAAAAATAGATCTCTTCGTCAATATGAGGAAAGCGAACCCGAACCACATGGAAGGCCTTCTTCACTCCGAAAACTCCTCGAACACTGTCCAATATACCGCCGTCACTGTTGAGACGAAACTCTTCCGTGCTCTTCTCCAGAATTTCGCCCATAAAAAAAGACATTAAACCAATACGACTGTCACGATTCGGACTGCTGACCGCGTACCGGTCGTGGAGCCCCGCCTCCAATTGGCTTTGCTGAGACTCATTCCAAACCTCCTGCAACTGGATCACGTCGCACATCGGACGAGTCCGAAAAGCATACAACATCTGCTCCGTCCGCTCCCGTACCTTCGCAGCGTAAATCGGACCATAAGCATTAAAATTCTGCACACAGAGTTGTGGAGGCCGAGAGTCAGGTTCCCAAGAAGACATCTCTTGAGTCTTTCCATCTCTGCTCATCATAATTGTCATCAGTACCATCACCAACGCAGACAATCTCAACACCCGCCCCTCCTGCAAAAGCGCAGGCAGTCTCCTAAAAAGCTCCCTAAAAATCAAATATCATCCGCGAAGTTCACTCCACAAAACCTGATTTTGTCTTTTTTATAGAGTTATATAAGACCTCTAAATAAAAAATGCGCCCCTCTTTCATATACACCCTCGAGATTTTTGTTGTGAGCTCTCTTTTCCTCATCCTATGATGAGAAGCATATGAAATGGCACACTTGGGGTTCTTGGACTTGTTGTTTAATTTTCCTTCCTCTTCAACTCTCGGCTTTTGAGCTCGCTGCAGGCTTAACACCTCCAGGGCAACAAAAGATAACCCTGGGATACACCGGTCTTTTTCACCAGCAAGCCGATATCGCTCAAGACAAAGCCTCAACCTCCTTTCAAGCCTTTGACTTTTCCATCCCTGTCTACAAAACCGAAGTGGAGTCCGTTGCCGTCAGTTTGAATGGCTCTCAATTGAAAGTGGATCCCTCACAAGCCTCACCCTACTCTGAACTCTATGATTTAAAAGTCGGCCTCTCCTACACCCGCTCTGTGGATGAGCAAAGAGTATGGTCTATCTCCACGCGCTACGGTTCCGCTAGCGACAAGCCCTTCAAAGATGGCAGCGTGAACACCATCGGCGCGACAGCCCTCTATTCATTTCCACGCAATGAAACCAGTCGTTGGCTGCTCCTCTTGGATTACTCGAACAACCGCCCCATTCTGAACAATATCCCTCTGCCGGGCTTCGCCTTTTTCTACTATCCCTCTCCCCAATTCCGAGCCGTGCTAGGCGCTCCTTTTGCATCAATCAATTGGAGCTTCACCGATAATATGGCTTTGGATTTTTTCACTCTGGTTCCTTGGATTTTCAAAGGATCCGTGAGCTACAAGATCACAGAGTTTGCTCGCCTTTACACCGGTCTCGATTTTTCTCAGATCACTTATTATCTACACGGTCGTCAGAATGATCAGGACCGTCTCTTTTATGACGAAAAGAAAATTTTTGTCGGCATCAAATCTCCCCTCTCACAAACTGTCTTTGCAGAGTTGGAATTGGGCCATGCCTTCGATCGAGCTTTTTTCATAGACGAGAACTATACGACAAACCCCGACAACCCTTTAGAACTCGGCAATGCCTACTACGCCAAACTCTCTCTCCGAGCTCGATTCTAATTCTTGCCAAATCAAATTTGCTGGGGCCTCTCACAGACCTCAGCTCAAACTTCGAAAAAAGCTGATACTTTCATATATTGAGCCTAAATTTGAAATGACGTCTAATCTAAGCCGCTGTTTAAGATCGCACTCCAAGCCAGCACGATTAAACGCTCTTAATTAACCGAAGCGGCCTGTAATATAATTCTCTGTTCTCTGATCTTTCGGATTGGTAAAAATCTGATCACTGGCACCGAACTCGATCAAATCCCCCAGGTACATGAATGCCGTGAAGTCAGATACCCGCGCCGCCTGATGCAAACTGTGTGTGACAATAGAAATGGTCACGTCCTTACGCAATTCCTGAATCAGCTCCTCAATATGCCGAGTGGAAATCGGATCCAGAGCCGAAGTCGGTTCATCCAATAGAAGAATTTCCGGCTCCGTTGCCAATGCCCGCGCAATACAAAGTCGCTGCTGCTGCCCTCCCGACAAAGCCGTCGCAGAGGAGTGCAGACGATCTTTGACCTCATTCCAAAGGCTGGCTTGTTGAAGGGACTTCTCCACTCTCTCCTCGATAAAGCTCTTCTTTTTTACACCGCGAACTTTTAAACCATAGGCAACATTTTCATAAATGCTTTTCGGGAAAGGATTGGGCTTTTGAAAAACCATTCCGATACGCATGCGCACTTCCATAGGATCAATCTCTTTACCCAAAATATTTCGCTTATCAGGATAGAGCAAAATCTCTCCCTGATATTGAGCATTGGCATAGAGATCATGCATGCGGTTAAAACAGCGAAGCAAAGTGGTCTTACCGCAGCCGGAAGGACCGATCAAAGCTGTGACCCGATTTTCATGCACAGGCAAGGTCACACCGTTGAGAACTTTTTTATCTCCATAGGAGAAGAGCAAATTTTTAACTTCCGCACGCAACTTCAGTTCCATCATCTCTACCATTTCATTTTTTTACGGAATCGAGAGCGCAAATAAATCGCTCCCCCATTCATAATAAGAGTCATCACCAAAAGCACCACACCTGTGGCCGCCGCATTCACATGAAATTCCGGCTGAGGGCGGGACAACCAATTAAACATTTGAATAGGCATCACCGTGAAAGGATCCATCAGCCACTTCAGATTCAGATAAGGAAATTGCCCTTCCAAAGGGGAGGTTGGCAGAAATGCAATAAAGGTCAAAGCCCCAATCGTAATCAGAGGAGCTGTTTCACCAATCGCCCGCGAAAGAGAAATAATCACGCCGGTCAAAATCCCGCCAGAAGAGTACGGCAAAATATGATAGCGAATGGTCTGCCACTTGCTGGCCCCCATCGCATAGCTGGCCTCCCGAATGGTCGAAGGAATCGCCCGAATTGCCTCGCGCGTGGTGACGATAATGATCGGCAAGACCAAAAGCCCCAAGGTCAAACCCGCAGTGAGAATGCTCTGTCCTAATTTTAATTTATAAACGAACAACCCCAAAGCCATCAGACCATAAGTGATCGACGGAATCCCCGCTAAATTGATGATATTCAGTTCAATGATCTGAGAAATCCAATTTTTCTTGGCATACTCCTCGAGATACACTCCCGCCGCCACGCCCAAAGGAATCGCACAGCAAGCTGTCGTCAACATAATACAAAAAGAGCCCACCCAAGCCGACAAGATGCCTGCTTTTTCAGCAAAGCGAGAAGGGAAACTTGTGAAGAAGTCAGCCTGAATGCGCGGAACACCCGTGATGGACAAATCCACAATTAAAGTCAGCAAAGTGACCAATGCAAAAAGCAATGACATCAAGCCGACAAAAGCAAAAGCAAAATCCCACAATTTCCGTCGACGAATGTTGGCCAGAATATCTTGAGTGTGTTCCATTACTCTCTCTCCTGATATTTTTTCCGCAGCCACAGGCCAAAGATATTAAAACACAAAGTTAAAACCAATAAACTCAAACCCGCCACATAGATTGACTGATAGCCAATAGAGCCATGCGGAAGATCTCCCAAGCTCACTTGGACAATAAAGGCCGTGATCGTCGCCGCTGGTTGAGTCGGATTGAAAGTTAAATTCGGTTGCATTCCCGCCGCGATAGCCACCACCATCGTCTCCCCCAAAGCCCGGGAAATTCCCAAGATATAAGCGGATGTGATTCCTGAAAAAGCCGCTGGAATCACCACGCGAAAGGCCGTCTGCATACGAGATGCACCCACTGCAAAGGAAGCCTCACGCAGATGACTGGGCACTGAGCGCATGGCATCCTCACTCAGGCTGCTGACATAGGGAACAATCATCACACCAATAACCAATCCCGCACTGAGAACATTGAAGCCCCCCAGAGAGGGAATGATTTTTTGCAAAAGAGGTGTCACAAACAAAAGAGCAAAATAACCATACACCACGGTCGGAACCGCAGCGAGCATCTCTAAAATAGGTTTTAAAATCTCTCGCCAAGAAGGGCGAATGTATTCACTGAGAAAAGCCGCAGCCACAGTTCCCAGAGGAATGGCGACAACCAAAGCAATCAAGGTGGACAAAAAAGTTCCCGCCAACAAAGGCATAATGCCGTAGCGAGCTTGTTCAAAGAGAGGCGTCCACTCCGTGTCTGTCAAAAACTCTTTTAAAGAAACATGTTCAAAAAAAGGCAAGCTTTCAGTGACCAGGATGCCTACAATACCGACAGTCACCAAAACGGAGGAGGCCGCCGCCAAAAACAAGAGGGTCTCAATCGCACGTTCGCGTAAACGACGCATCCGCCGAACAGGGTGATCGGCGGATGTAAATTCTGATAATTTTCTTAACTGATTTTTCGTCACGGAGCTAAACTACAACGAACCTTCACGTTTCATCAACTGTTCAATTTTTAGACCCACTTCGGAATGACCTCCGAACACGGTGCCCAATTTATTCTTTTTCACATGTTCTTTGCCCATTTCATAAGCTTTTCCAGGCAATGGAACATATTTTACTTGCGGCACAATCGTCACCGAATGATCGAGGAAAAACTCTACAAAATTCTTCACTTCCGCTTTTTTAAGAGCACTTTCGCTCACATAGATGAAAACAGGACGAGACAAGGGGAAGTAGGTGCCCGTTTCAACAGTCTCACGAGATGGCAAAATAGCTTCGGTCTTTTTGGGAGCTTTTTCGCCACCGACAATACCAACAGCTTTGATCTTCGCTTTATTTTCTTCGTAATAAGCAAGAGGGATGTATCCCAAAGCGTAAAGATCGTTCGCAACGCCCGTCACCAAGGTGTTGTCATCTTCACTTGCCGTGTAATCGCCACGAGAAGATTTCGCCTTACCCACAATCGCCTCAGTGAAATAGTCGAAAGTTCCAGAGTCAGAACCCGCGCCATATAATTTCAGTTTCTCTTTTGGCCATTTAGGATTCACATCACTCCAAAGCATCACTTTGCCCTGCGCTGTCGGTTCCCAGATTTTTTTCAACTCGTCAACAGTGATGGATTTCAACCATGTATTTTTAGGATTCACGATAACAGCTGTTGCATCGTAAGCAATAGGGATCTCAATGAACTTCACTCCCGTTTGACGACATGACTCCAGTTCCGTTGTTTGAACGGGACGGGACGCATTTTGAATGTCCGTCTCACCACGGCAGAATTTTTTGAATCCGCCACCCGTACCGGAAATTCCGACCGTCACGCGGACTTTTCCTTTTTGCGAAGTTTGGAACTCTTCCGCCATCGCTTCCGCAATAGGGAACTCCGTACTAGAACCATCCAATTTGACCACAGGTACTTGGGCCAGAACTTGAGAAGTCGCTAACACACTCAAAGACATCGATAGAATAAAATTTTTCATCATTTACATCTCCTGTACAGCATTAGGTCTAGCACCAATATGTCGCTCTGTATTGTTAAGGTTTTATTATGATTTAGCCGTTTCGCGTTAGCAAAGAAGAGGATAAACTAAGTTCCATTATGGATAAAAAATATCTCCAGATACCGAGTCTTCTCGAAAAGATTTATAAAGCCATGTCCGACAGCGTCTACATCTATGATCTTAAAGATCAATGCATCGTATGGCTTAATGAACGAGGACGAAAGCTGTACGGATATCCGTTCGAAGATATTTGCTCCATCTCGGACATTCCGTTTTACGCCAATCTCATTCATCCGGAAGATCTCCCACGCATGCAGACAGCTTTGCGCGAAGCTCAGTCATTACCTGATGGAGATGTGATTTCCGTCGAATATCGCTTCAAGGATCGCAGTGGAAAGTATCACTGGATTCAAGATCGCATCACCGCTTTTTCTCGGGATGACAAAAACAATGTCTCTGCCATTCTCGGCGTAGCCAGCTGTGCAAATGAGCGCAAAGTCAATGAAGACAATTTAAAAAAGACCATTGAAAAACTCAATGTCTCTTTAGCCGCCGCGAAAATGGGAACCTGGGAATGGGATATTGAAAACAATACCATCATCTGGGACCAACGCATGTATGAAATCCACGGGCTGTCCTATAACCCCGAGGTCTCGCCGATGGATGCCGTGTGGAAGAGCGCCTTCCGCGAAGATATGGAATACGTCAACATTCGAGCGCAGGTCGCAGCTCAGGAAAAAAAAGATTTCTACACCACCTATCGCGTCACCTACAGCAACCAAGAAGTCCACCATATCCGCAGCTATGGAACCTTCATTCGCTCCGGAGAACTCGATCGCATGTACGGCGTGGCCTGGGACTCTACCGTCGAGGTTCTGACTGAGCAACAAATGGCGGAAGCTAAAGCCAAACTCATCTCCGCAACCAAAATGGCCGCCTTAGGAGAAATGTCGGGAGGTATCGCCCATGAGATCAACAATCCTCTGACGGTGATTCAAGCCCGTGCTTTTCAGTTAGGACAAATGGTCGAAGCCAACAAGCTCGATCCAGAAAAAGTCAAACAAGCCGCAGAGAGCATCAGCCGCACCTCCGACAAAATTGCCCGCATCATCAAATCCCTGCGCTCCTTCGCCCGCGAAGGAACCCATGATCCTTTTGAAGTCATTCCTGTAAAACAAATTGTAGAAGAAACTCTGGAGTTCTGCCGAACTCGTTTCTACAATCACGGCGTGGAGATTGAAATCGTTCCCTTCGATTCGGAACTCGAAGTCGAATGCCGACTGATTCAAATCGAACAAGTTCTTTTGAATCTTCTGAACAACTCTTTCGACGCCGTTCACGAACTAGAGAACAAATGGATTCGCATCTGCGTGAAGGAGCTCGTCAGTGCGATTGAAATTCACGTGATCGACGCGGGCCCCGGCATCCCCTCTTCCGTAGCGGATCAAATCATGCTGCCCTTCTTCACAACAAAGGAAGTCGGCAAAGGCACCGGCTTGGGCTTGAGTATTTCTGCTGGAATTTTACGCAGCCACAAAGGCGCCCTCCAACTCGATAAAAACGCTCAAAATACCACCTTCATCATCCATCTGCCAAAATGGCAGCACGATGAGGCGCTGAACTACTGATGAGAGCGGCGCCTCTGCGAAACCTCTTCCAACGCATAATAGATATAACAAAGAGCTGAGATCACTGGCACCACTAAAAAAGCCAAGGGGATGTAAGACAGTAATCCCAGCAGAAAACCCATGCCATACATAGGCAGCGACTCTTGCTTTTCAATTTGCAGTCTCTCTTCCTTGCTCGCGACATCCTGTAAGACATCGTACAAAAAAACTTTTTTATTCAACCAGGCAGACAGAGCCGCTGGCACCATCACCTGACAACCTGGCACAAGCCACAGGGGCGTTGTGATGACAAAGAGAAATAAAAACACTCCTGTCGCGACGATTGTATTCACCACACTACCTACGATACTCCCTCCCCTTTTCTTTTCCAAATGGGGATAATCCACTCGCAAGATCCACGGCAATGCCACAGGCACCACCACGAGTGATGTCAGAAAGATAGATGTCACAAAAGCCAGAGGAAAAAAGAACAAGATAACAAAAATCACCGAGGTCCAGGTCATAAACTCATGGAAGTAATTCCAGCTCTGCATCCACTGCAAGATCGAAAGTCCACTCAGAAAAGATGTCAGACTTCCCACCCAAGCGGAGCCAAAATATAAAAACACTCCCAACAAAAGAGTCACCGCCAAAAAAGGCGGGCCGACAATCAGTAAGATCATCTTCAACCGCACTAATGCCAGCAAAGCCAAACGGAAAGAGCGCATGATTTTAATCATAACCACCTACTTCAGTTCATAACGGGTTAAATCCAAAAAGCCAAATTGAGTCGGTTCTTTCATTCTGTAATGGCGATGAAGATCATCGTAATGAGACCAGAACCGGCTCTGCGTGCGACGGGCGCCATAAGTCTGCACAAACTTATCATAGTCTTCCTGGCTTTTAATCCTCATCACTTGCGCCACAAAACGCCCCAATTGGCGTTCTGTCACAGTGAAAATCATATTGGGATAAGATCCCGCAAAACCTTCGTAAAAAGTAAGTGAGTCCTCTGCCGGAGCCCTTCGCAAAGACTCCCCTAAAATCCAAGAAATATTTTCCATCTCACGATTATGGATCACAGAAAAAACGCGCCAGCCTCCGCCTTTCAGCGAAATTTTAAGATACGAAAACTCGGAAAAGTATTGCGCAAAGGGCGTTTTACTTTCGGCCTTCACGGCTGCGATCTTGCGCAATTGTGTTTCCACGTGATTGCGCGAGCTCACACTCTGAACACTCTCTGGTGCCTTTAAAATCTTCCAATTTATTTTATCCAAAGAACCGCGCACACGATCATTCATATGAAAGAATAAAATCTTTTCGATCATTTGCCGCTTGGTTTGTTTTTCCTCAGTAAAACGAACCGCCGTCGGCTCAGCACTGCCCACTGTGGGAAAAAGATAAGTCATCTTAGCTTGCGCAAATAATCCTTTATACCAATCTCGGCGGTAGGTCAGACGCTGCTCCGGAGGTAAGAAACGCAAGAACAACTCCTCGGCCTCCATGCGAATCATATCCATATAAACACGAGTTAAAAGTTGATGCCCCACATTGCCAAAGACATCGAAATTGACCACGAGGTTGTACACCAGGCGCTCCAAGAGAGGAT
>JBCECD010000296.1:0-9139 GCA_039206745.1 Bdellovibrio sp.
CATGAAGGCTTGTTTCAGCAAAAGCTCACCAAGTTTTCCTCCCCTGGCAAATTCGTCAACTTTGAAAGTGCACAGCTTTAGATTTGGAACACCTAACCCTGAAAACTCTTCGACCATTTCTTTTTTATAAATACAGACGCCAGCTAATTTTCCATCAAGCTCAACAATCCAAGCTTTACGTTGTTCTGCGCTGGCTGTGTTGTACCAATCATCGAAACCCTTGTAGCCTTCTCGAAGAGAGTCAAAAATCGGATCTTTTAAGTTGATGTTGTAAAGAAACTCATCCCGAACATGCGGTAGTTTGACAGATTCGGGTTCAAGCAAGCGTTTAATCAGATTGATGGCAGCTTTGACCGTCAAAACGCGCTCATGAACCTGACCATGCCTAGCTCGCTGGTGAAGACCGTCATCTTCCGAAATCAGATAGTTTACACAACGCCTGTGAATCGCAAATAGCAACTGACTGTCGTTGACATCATTGGCCCTCTTGATCCGTCCAAAAAGGGATTCGATGTCTGGCATATTTGCCGACGGCGGATTTTCTAAAACAGGATATTTCGTAAGCCTCGACAACATCTGCCGACGGCGACTTTCATTTTTATCGCGTTCTATTTCACTCTTGGTCAGCGGGTGAAATTGAATTTGAATCTTGTGCTTCAGGGAAAGGGCTGAAAATTCGGAAAATGACTTCCGAATTTCGCCGCTACCATCGACTTCTTCGAGTTGGATAAAAATGTTGGTGTCTAAAAGAAACGTGAACACTAAATCAAATCCCTCATCCGTTCAGATTCAATATAGCAATATGATTGAGGGGGCTTTTCTGGCAAATAATCATGCTTACTTAAAGGAGTCGGCTTATCATAACGCAAATGACCTTTTAGATGTATGGCATATCCGACCTTATGACCGTTGAAGTATTCTTTGAAGTCGGCCCATGAAATCATTGCCTCAATGCAGGCCCTATTCCAAAGGTCATCAATGTTTAGTTCTTCCACGGATTGAATATAGCACTCACCAATGATCATACTTACTGGTGCAGAGGCATATATGATTATTTTAGTTCCTGGCTCTACATCCGAAGGAAACTTTTTTCTTAGCTCAATGGTTTTCACGCCTTCAACGATTAGGTTCGCATATCCAGGCTTGATGCTCACTAAGAAGTCTCTTTTTTCCATCTACGTATTCCTTCCTGGAGAGCGGCTAACATAGGCATCCATTAGCTCCTCCATCACTTTTGATGCAGAGGCATTGCCACATTTCTTTTTGAAAGCCGTAAATAACTTCTTGGACAGATAAAGCGACACCTTCGTTCGATCCGTTCGCGGGGAGACTTTTTCCATGATCCTGTCCACATCAACAACAATTTTATCCACATCAATCTCCTATACCGAAATATTAGGTCTATTTATACCGAATAGACAATAGAGAAGATCTTTTTACATCCCTATCGGATGCAATGAGTTGAAAATTGTATGAGAGGAATTAGGCTATTTGGCTTCGACTTTGACTAGCAGGCTCAGGAGTTCAGATTTCTTAAATCTGTTCTGGCCCATCAGCTTGTAATGTGAAATTTTCTTTAGAGAAACTAGATTTCGGAAGCTCTTCTCCGTGTAGCCCAGCAGTTTCGCTGCTTCTGCGCTATTCAAAAAAATTTCATCCTCTGAAACCTTGGGGTCTGAGGAAATCTGCGCTTCATGAACAGCTGCCTTCTTTTCAGACGCTGGCGGAGTTACGGTTCTGACGGGCTGGCCTAGTCTTCTTGCCTCAGCGTCGGCTTTGTCTTGCGCCCGTACCTGATCGGCAAACTCTTTTAACATTTCACCTATTGTTTTGGGTTGGTTAGCATTTTGATCCATTGTTTGGTCTCCTATACCTCTAAGATTGCCGCACTCGAATGGAATCAAATGGACTGACTTAGGAGGAAACCCAGAAAAACAGCCAAAAACCCCTCTTTTTACCCCACACACATGATCTACTTATTTGAACCATTTCATTCCCAGGCAAAATATCCAATAGCTCCGTTTTCTGGGCATAGGATCGAAATAAACCCGTCACCAACTGAGCGAAAGGTTTATTAGTTCCCCTTCCTTGTCTTCTGGGAACTGTAAAGCTCAAGATCGCCTAAATCGCTTTTAACCGCGTGGCTGTAGATTGAAGTGACCGCTAGGCTCGAATGACCAGCGTTGTCCCGAACTGTAACGAGATCGACCCCTTTGGCCAACATGTGACTGATATAACTATGGCGGCACGAGTGAACTGAAAGCTCATTGCTTACTCCTATTTTGGAGAACCATAGCTTAACTCTTTTACGAATTCCCCGCGTAGTGTATGGACGCCGTCTTTCTGATACAAAAAGGCTGTCCTCTGGGCCAATAGGTTCGTTCAATGTCTTACTCTTGATCTTCAGAAATTCAGAGATCATCCGCTGACTTTCCTTAGAGAGGAGAACATTACGCTTTTTCCCACCTTTACCATTTCGCACTATCAAGCTACCTGCCCTGAAATCCGAAACCTTTAGAGAGGCCAATTCAAACACTCGCAGTCCCGTCTCTAAAAGAACTCTGAGCAGATAATAGTCGCGTATGTGGCAAAAAAAGGTTTCACGTTGAAGCGCAAGGTCCTTGGAGTCCTCAAGAGCTAAATAAAGACGTGTTATTTCTTCTTCTGTCAAAAATTGATCTTTGGTTACAATCCAATGCGTGGACATCGTGCCTCCAATCCTCTGGCCCAAAAGCTCTATCGGGGTTTTGAACATTTCCTTTTGACCATGCTCTTTCATATGTAGACAGAGTGTTCCCGATAAAATTTTTTCTTGGACATTTTATTCCCGAAAACAAAAAAATATTTTTCCGATCACCTTTTCCCAAGTAGCTCGCATTGAGATCATTCGCTTTGCAATTCACTGGCAGGGGTTCCATAACGACAGAACAAACCCATATCCAAATTCAGAGAAAACGCTGTACTGCCATCGGCCTGCGGAGCCTCTTTAAGAGAAGTAGCATTTTTCAAAACTTGTTCCCAAATAAACCCACGGTTGTCTATGGCTGTGTGTGCTTGAAATTTTCCCGAATGGTATTCAGGACCATAATGTTGTTGAGACAAAGGGTCCGCAATCCCCATCTCTTTTTCAAGTGCTTCGCGTGATAGCGTGAAAGTGTAATGCTCCATCAAAAAGTTCAAGTCCTCCGCGAAAGCGACTTGCATGGGATAAAGCACACCTTGATCTTTTATTTTCCAGCCAAACTCAGAAATCATCACGGGAACGTGCTTATAAAACGTATCCAGCGGATCAGTCCTTAAAACGGGCAGCGTATCACTCGACTCTGCAACGGCGGAGACATTAAGCGACTGCGGAATTGGATTGCCGTTGTATCTATCCCAACCCATCTCCCAAAACGATGCCGCCTTGGGAACGAGAAGTGCTGACCTGTTTGTAGAAACGACGGCGAGGAAAAGCATATCAATGTGAAAATCAGGCGCATAGATATTTTCAATCCAGCGCCGTTCGCGGAACAATGGGAGATATGGAAGGGAGCGATAGAAGTCTTCAACTTCTTTTTTGTTCTGACTTAGCGAGAATGGAATGTTGTATTGTTGGCCGCGTAGCTTGTATTGGTTCTCGCTGTCGTTTCCAACCGACATATAGTCGGCGTAGTCGGGATTGTATTCGTGATCCTCAAAAACTTGAACGCCTTTATCCATTTTTGAAAATCGGGTGATCGGCTTGCTGGCAGCGGTGAAAAAGAACCGCGTTTTAAGATAAATTCTTGCGTGAAATAAAAAGTCTTTTTTGGCTTCAGTGACCTTGTCGAGTGGAGTTCCTTTGGGAGCCTTTTGCGGCGGCAAGACTTTGATTTGAAATTCACCGTTGAGCTTTGGTTGATTGCCGTTACAAATTAGGTTTTGAACGTCCCTATAAGTTTTTTTGGTATCGCCACTTGCCTTGCTGACGCTGGTCATTGTCGTTCTAACAGATTCAGGAAACACAGTGAAGCCGCGAAGTCTTGCAGCATCCTCGATAATACCTTCTGGCTTTTGTTGGTCAGTTACTTTCGCTGTTGCGGGATCAATGCGCTCAGGACCAATTGGTTGAGTTGCACATGAAATACAAAAACAGAAAGCGGCCAATGCTATCAGTGATAGGCATGGATTAAAGTTTTTCAAGGTACACATCCACGGTTTCAATCGGATCAAAGTTTACGGGTTTCCGATCTTGTTTTAAGTTGAGGTGTTTGGGTTTGTATCCTTTCAGGCGAATTACGACCTCACGGTCTTCGGGATAAATGAGCAGCATCTTTGGATTCTCGTCGCATTTGACGACTCTTGGACGGCCTATCACTAGAATGTCATCGCACGGTGACGGTACAGTCGATATTAGCAAATGTCGGTTTTCGCTTTGAACAAGTGGCGCTTTTTTTGAACTGCCTTCGCCAACGGGCAGAGTGCCTGTCGTATTTTTATTTGAAATTAAATCCGAAGACTCTGTGTCCTTGTGGTCGTGGTCGGTGCTTTCGTCGGATTTTGAAATGACTTTAGCTTTGGCCAGGTCGAAGCGGCAGGAAACAAAGCATTGCCATGAGCCGTCGCTTTCTTCACAAGATTGACGGATCGGCTGACACTCAAGACCATTTACCTGCATTTCGCTTTTCGTCTCTGAGTGCCAAGCTACTTGACGGTTATCTTCGATGGATAATGATTTTGATTTGAACGTGTAGCCGCTTACATACTCTGTACCAATGCCACGGCATTGATCCAAAGCCGCTTTGTTCGCCAACACTTTGTCAGGGCCGCTTCCTGAACATGAAATAGTAAGGACTTTGCCGTCCTTCTTCAGACTTTGCTCAGAAAACCATGTCGGAACTTTTGCATAGGCAGACAGTGTCGCTGTTGAAAATAGCACTGCGTAAGTCACTCTTTTGGAAAAAAGACGGCCAATCATATTGCGATTCAACCTTATTCATTGTCTTCATTTTTGGACGAGGGATTGCGTTGTTCTTGCTGTGGTTGATCGACTTTGCCCTCAACAAATCTTGCCCACTGGCCATCGACCTGTTTCTTAAAGCTATCGGACAATTTATGTTGTGTCGTTCCCTTGTTTACAGCGGCAAAAACCGCCTTTTTAAGATCCGACTCTGGCATGGTTACGAGCGAGTAAATTTTGTAGAAGATGCGCTTAGAACCATCCTCTTGTGTCTGTGCATAACGCTTCCACCAATGACCTTCAACTGTCATTGCGCTTGAAGTGAGAGACGAAACCTCAGAGCCAATCCACTTAAACTGCGTCGATTCAAAAGACGCATTTTCTTCTGATCCTTGAAATATGAATTCCATGCGATTTTCGATGGCCTTCGCGTAATTGGCACGGGCCGAATTTTCACTCACTCTCATGCCAGCCTCAGGGCGCTCATCTCCTCTGAGCGTGGTGACACCTACCGAATACACCTTGCCACTTTTAATAATCCAAGGATTCGTTTCGTCTGCCCATTCAGGTTGTGGGCGATCATTAGAAGTGCTAAGGGTCACGTCCTTTTCAAACTTTTGACCATTTGGCATTGTGGGTGTACTTGAACAACCGACTGTAAATGCAGCTGTTGCTAATGCAGACACTATAAGTATTTGCTTCATATAATTCCCTTCGTAGTTTTTTATTGATCTTCCGAGGCTGTTTTTCTTTTTTTGCTTTCTTCGGCAACAACCTCGGCACGCTTTTTATTCCACCACGCCTCATATTTTGAGCTGCCAAACAGTGGCTTTTTTGAGTAAACAATGACGGGCTTCATGAAATCGACTCGAACACCGTCATAAAATGTCCACCCCACAGGAAATTCGTTTTTACCCGCTGGCTCATCGTAATAGCCTTGCAGGTTGAGACCCATAAGCTGCTCAAGCGCCACATCACATTTCTTTCCTTCAATAATTTTTTGGCGGCCATCAGAGCCAACGCCCGTCGTATTGAGATTGTTAACGTCGAGATTAAAAGCAGCGCATCCAGTACGTTCCTTCATGCCAGATCCGATTGTCACTTCGCCTATACACTGTGCGGTTTTTGGCCAAAGCATTTCGGACGTTTCTCTTTTACCCGTTGGCACCTTAGCTATGCAGAAAAGTGCGCGGCCATCCTTCTCAATGACAGAGGTCATTTTTTTTAGATATCCCTCCAACGAATCTGCGAAGGCCGTCGATGATATCAGTGCCGAAATTGCTAGAATTATTGTTCTCAGGTTATTTATTTTCACTTTTGAACCCCCGTTTTCACCTTCTTGATAGTGATTTCATAAAGCCCAGTATGGATTTCTGTTTTTTCTAAGATGTCGCCGAGTATGCCTCTTGGATCCTCCTCGCCGAACAGGAGCGAGTGTGTGGAGCAATTGAAATGCTGTGCCAGACGCTTCAAGACCTCAAGATCACGTGGGACCCTTCCGTGAGGACCGAGCCACTCTTGGACGGTCTTGGAAGGGCAATTGATGGCTTTAGCCAGTTGAGATACTGACAAATTGCGCTCGCTCATCAATTGCTTAAGGACTTCACCAAAAGATTTACTCATACAGTATATAAGTCGGCTGAAAAATCGCCGTGTTTAAAACCTTTCTCGCTGTTCATCCATGTGGGATGATCGTTCATCGTGTTTGGCTGAATTATCAGTCATGCCAAGAACAGAATATAACGCCTTGCATAATTAGTCAATCAAATTTTGATATTCAAAATTAGTGTCTCAATTTTTGACAAACAAATTCCGATAGGCAATTATCAGTCAAGAGAGAAGGTTTTATGAAAAAGCAAAAAGGCGAGGGTGATCCGAGAAAGTATGCAAACTTTCAATTTGCCTTCAGAGTGAAAGACAGAGCCGTTTTGGATTCACTCCAAAACGAATTGGACGGCCTTTATAAGAAATTTAACAAGGATCGCGATCCAAAAAATCCAAAAGGTATAAGAGCCGTAAAATTGAATGACATCGCGCTAAAGGCCTTACGAATAGGTTTTCAGGAAATAAAGAAGATGAAATCTTGGAATTTTGAGGAAGAATGAGGGGGCTATGCGGCTTCTTCTGATCCTTCTGGCTTTGCTAGAGCAACGAATGTAGATCCCTGTAACAGATTCCAAGCCTCACCCGCTGTAAGTATAACTTGGATCACGATTTGATTTGCATTACTTGCCACGAAAAACTCTTCCGTCGAGTCAAAACAAATTGAACACAGCCAATGATCTGAATTGTCAGCTGTAGACTCAATTTTTAGATTCAGCGAAAATCTAAGAAGATCGACCAGTTTATTATTGATTCGCTCAAATAAATCAGCCGAAACCGTATCTGTTTTTTTAAGAAATCCAAAATAAGTTTGGACTGATAAGCGATACATACCGCTCGGATAACCTTCAAAGACTCGAATCCGAGTATCAAAACCTTCCATATCGGAAGCCCATTGAATGGAGTTACTATCAAAGTGTGACAGCTCCAACAAACCGATAGACTCCGTGATTGATCTTGAAATTTTGTGATTGAGTAGAGCGGCCTTTGCCTCATCTACTATTATCTCGTCAGGCTTAGATGCAACATACCAATGGTCTCCGATTCGAGTGTGCGCAAAGGCTTGCAGCGCTACCTCTTTATCAACAAGTTTCCATTGCCCAAGTTCAACGATGCCTTTCCATGTGTCAGTGTAAAATAATGCAGCATTGTTGAACTTATTTATGACTAGAGCACTTTCTTGCCGAGTGTTTTCTCGAACATACTGATGAATTTTTTGGGAAAGCTCATCTGAATCAACTTTTATAAGAAAACTTACTTCATTACAAAATTGCCCGTCATTATATTTGTAAGCGCCCTTGCAAATACGAAGATCCAATTTTGATCCAACGATATCCTCAAGAAGATTGACCATTTTTGGAAGCGTCTGTGCGTTTGCTATCTCAGATCGTTGGGTGTCCAAAGAAAACATGATTCTGTGATGGCCATCAAAGTCAGTTGGCTCGCCCAAACTCTTGGCAAAATCACTTTCTAAAATGGATTCCAATCTTGGAAATGAAAGGTCAGACAGAAAAACCTCCGTTATCTTATCGGTTCAAATTTACCCCTGCTGAACCAGTACCGAAGGTCGGGTCCTGTATTGAATTGAATCGAATCGACGAATTTTTATTCCCGACCCTGTCTTCGCTTTTGAATACCTGCGGAGCTGCCTTCGTCGAAGGTGAGATTAACAACAAGACCATGGCGCATTTGCATCGCGAAATATTGAAGCACATCAAGGCCAATTATTGGTTCACTGAGAGATTTAGAAATTGTCATTGGCCAATCCTGAAACAGTGTCACTCGTCCGTCTGACCCTGTCATACGAAGCACGACAGCTGTTGTTGGCTCCTTTACGGTGCCATTAGCTGTATCAGATACTTGATCGCCAAGGTACGGTAATACACTGTCGATCCCCAAGCGTTCGATCAAGGACGCCGTGATTACAGACGAGCTTGCACCAGTATCTATAAGAGCCTTCACTTTGACAAATTCGCTGGCACTTGGCGCGGCAACTTCGATCAAAATATAATTCATTTCTGATTCACCATTTTCAGTTGGATACTCTTGCCCATAATGGACTAATCGCTTCATTTCACAACTCTGTGTAAGTAGTTTTATAAGTTAAAGATTGTTAGCCTGACTTTTTAGGAACGATGCCTTTATAAACGCTCGGTCTTTTCTCTGTTGAAAGACGTGATCTCTTTATCTTGTGAGTTCTTTCGAGCCATTCTTTGAAAGCGCCAATTTTATTATTGTCATGCCCTATCTCTTTAACTAGCCGATTATGAAAGTCGGTCGCATTGCAGTTTCTCTCAGGACTAAGAACAAAACATTTTGCAAAAAGTGCTTCGTATTGTTCTTCGTAGGACGCCGACTCCGACTCAAAAAATTCGTAATTACATTGGATGATCTTTCGATTCTTATCATACAGCTTCTCATATGCTGACTTGCACTTGGATAAAAAGGCTGGTCCTTCAGCCTCTAGTTTGTCCTCAAAGTCTTTAATGAAAACACGCTCGCCCGTCATCTCAACGAGAATAGCTCTTCTTCGTTCGGCATCGCTATTGATGATATTTACTGCACGATTTGTTGTAAGAATAAATTTGGTGTCGAGAGTTACGGAGAAAGTTTTTT
>JBCECD010000297.1:0-8357 GCA_039206745.1 Bdellovibrio sp.
CTACTTTACATTAGAAGAATCAAATTATGGAAGAGTTCTGGCACTTCTCTTGCTGAAGGGCTTCATGATCTTTGGCGATGAGGATTTATGAAGTTAAGAATGCTGATATTTTTAGGCTGTTTATTGCAAAGTTTACCAGGCTTTGCCAATGAACCTTTGCTGCGAACCGCAGACAAGGCCACCTATATCCAGACTCTTCAACCCCTTCTCGACTCCGTCAATGCTCGAATCCCGTTTTTGGTTCGAGGTGCTTTGAGCAGCTACAATGTTATCTACTCGGACTTGGGAACCGTTTCTGACGACCTCTGCGCCGAGAATCTCAAGCCTGCAAAGTGGGTTCACTTTTCAAAATCCACCATTTATTTACACTATCGCCTGCACAACCTGATGAAAAGCGGAGCCTCTTGTGAGTTGAGTGGTCAATCGGCTCAGGCTTTTGCTGAACAAGTCTTGCTCTATCAAATTGCAAAGCTCTATGACCTGTCCTCTTATCACTGGCAAAATCCCTGGGATAAAAGTTATCTGGAGACTTGCCATAGCAAATTTGCTCAAGGCGATCAGCCGTTGAATTCACAAAGCGATGATCTTTGCTTCTATTATCTCCGCAATGCCTACAAGGTCTCCGCAACAGCAAATTATCGCCATCTGACTGATTTCGGCTCTCTGTTTTCGTCAAACAAAAATACACGCTCCAAAACACTGTCAAACACAGAAGAACTTTCCTCTCCGCAAGAGAGCTTCGCCTTAAACTTCATGCAGTTCTTTTCCGAGCCTTCTTTTCAATGTCGTCGTCCGGCTCTACAGGCCTTCTTTATGGACCTGACCCAAAGTCGTCCTTTTCCTTCGAGTGCTTGCCACCCTCTCACCTCCATTTTGACGAGCACGGCTCTATGGAAAATAGATATTGCTCCGGAGAAAGTCTATCAAGTGCACTTCCTCTTTGCCGGCAGTGGTGATGAACTGATGAGCCGCTGGGGCCATTCCATGCTTCGCTTGATAGTCTGTGCCCCTTACCGCAAGACCGTGGGGCCTGACTGCCTTAAAGATATCTCTTATCACGTTGTGCTAAGCTATCGCGGTAACGTCAACGATGTTATCACCAGTTATTGGGACGGAATCACTGGAGAGTACCCTTCTCAGCTGCTGGCTTTTTCCATGCCAGAGATCATCGACGAATACACTCGAGGCGAATGGAGAGACCTCATCAGCTTGCCATTGAATTTGAATACCAAAGAGCAAAACTTATTTGTACAGAGTGTATTGGAGCACTATTGGAACTATGTGGGGGATTACAAATTCTTCTCCAACAACTGCGCTTCTGAAACCGACAATTTGATTCGTGGAGTTTTACCGAAAACGCATCCGTTTCAAGAGCTCAAGACCCTGACGCCTCTAGGACTTTATCAAAATCTGGCTCAGGCCGGGCTGATGGATCCCTCTTTAATCACAGACCGTCTCTCGGCAGAGAAGAAGGGTCTCTTTCTCCCCAGTTCAAAATCTTCCCTGGAACAAAGTTATCAGAAGATTCAAGGCCATTTCCCTCAATATTCAGATCTAGCGCAGTGGAGTCAGTACTCCTCGGCTTTAGAGAGAAGAGAAGTTTACAGCCAATTCCAGAGCTTGGAGGCTATCGGCGCAGCTTACTCCCTGGAGAAGTACATAGAATTGCAAAAATACCGCAAGCTCAAAGGAGCTCTGGCCAAGGCTGCCAATGAAAACGCCCAAGGAGCACTCAGCGACCCCCATATTCTTAAGAATTTTTTGCATGCGAATGAAAAGCGCTCCCCTTGGTTGATCGCAGAACGAAACTCGGGAGTCCCCTTGGCTTCCGAACTTTTGGAAGAAAACAAGCTGACCTCTCTGCGCGAAGAGAATAAGGCTCTCTATACCAGTTATAAAAATCAAATTTCTGAAGTGCAGCCCGAACTGCAACAGGAAATCTATGCAATCAAAGACAATCTAAAATTATTAGCAAACCTAAAGGAGGTTTTGAAATGAAAAAAATTATCGGTATCGCCCTGCTTGTTTCTGTGATGGGTTTACAATCAACTATGGCAGCTCCCGGTCACGGTGGTCCTGGCCCAGGTCGTCCTGGTCATGGTGGCCCCGGCCCTGGACCTCGCCCTGGTCACGGTCACCATGGTGGCGGTGATGATGAACTTGTTGCAGCTATCTTTTTGTCGACTTCCGCTATCTTCATGAGTGAAATGTCGGCAAATCAATCTCAAGCTGTCTACGTGAATGCAGACCAGGAAGCTGCTCTCTACTTGTCTCAAAACACTGACGAAGAGCCCACTTCTTTGGCTTTGGCACAAGCTATTGAATATGAGCGTGTTTTCTTGTTCGAAAACGGAAAAGCAGAGGAAGCGGCATCTCTTTCCAACTCACAGGTTGCTTACCTGGTATTGAAAAGATCTGAAGCTTTGCAAAGCACAGACACTCTTTAATTCCTATTGAAGAGTCTTACGTGATTGACTCCCCTTTTTCAGGCCGGAATTTCCCATTCCGGCCCGAAGGGATGCAGATCAACATTTTTTTGAAAGCCTTAGAATCCTCTAAGGCTTTTTGATTTCAAATAGCTCTTCAATCGCCTGTTCAAAGCTCTCTTCAGGCATCAAGCCTGAACTCATTGCCGGCTCACCTACGAGAGGCACAAAAAGCAAACTTGGTATTCCGCGAATTCCAAACAAAGCCGCCAACTCAGGGCTGGCTTCGGTATCAATCTTGTAGATGTCCACCAGTCCTTCATAGGTCTTCGCTACGCTCTCCAAAATCGGAGCCAACGCTCGGCAGGGCCCACACCAATCCGCATAGAAATCAATAATAGCAGGTCTGGTTCCACGAAATTTCCAGTCTTGAAAGCTCTCGAAATCAAAAATCTTTTCGCGAAAGGTTTCTATCTTTAGAATTTCCATTTTTATATCCTCACTGGAATTTTTAAGTAGCACACGCCATTGTCTTCTTCTTGAGGCAAACGGCCTGCATCTATATTAACCTGAACACTGGGTAATAACAAACGCGGAGCCGCCAAAGTTTTATCCCGAGTCAGGCGAAAGTGAACAAACTGATCCCGAGTGGTGTCAGATTTCAACTGAATATTCTGCGTTTTCTCCTCACCTATCGTAGACTCAAATGCCAAAGCTCGTCCATTCGGCAAATAATCATGCCCGACAAAGACCCGAAAGTGATCAGGAAGACCGTAAATTTTCTCCTGAACCGAGTGATATAAATCCTCAGCACTCCCCGCCGGAAAATCACAGCGTCCCGTTCCATAGTCAGGCATAAACAGAGCATCCCCGGTAAAAACCGCATCCCCAATCACATAAGTACCGCATGCAGGGGTATGCCCAGGAGTATATAAGGTTTTAATTGTTAGCGCTCCCGCAGCAAGGGGACTCTCTTCTTGCAGGAGTAAATCAAACTGGCTGCCGTCAGTTCTAAAGTCCTCATGGAGATTGAAGACCCCCTTAAAAACCTTCTGCACATCAGTAATACGAGCGCCAATACCGATCAACGCTCCTGGAATTTTTTTCTTTAAAACCTGCGAACCGCTCACATGATCGGCATGCGCATGGGTCTCCAAAATATAGTGAACTTTTAAATTCTGCTCCTGAACATATTTATAGACTTGCTCAATAGAATGCTGCGACATTTTAGAGGCTGCGGGGTCGTAATCCCATACTGGATCAATCACAACAGCGTCGCGAGTGCCGGGATCAAAAACAACATAGGTCAGAGTCCAGGTGGCCTTATCAAAAAATTCTTTTACTTGTGGTCTCATTTTCGTCTCCATTGTTGAGATTTTCATTCATCATAGTTCCAAAAGGTGTGAGAAAATGATGTCCTAGCCCATAACTCTCAGAAAAATCTTCTCGAAAATTGTGTGCCAGCCCATCATTAAGCCCTAGGGTTTTATGCCATGCTTGATTTATGGAAAAGATTCGCAGAATAAGTCAACTGACCTGTGAGCAAGTTCACAATCTTTGGATAACAGAACCAGATATCATCCAAGTGATTGATTTGCGCTCCTCGACGGAGTTCGAGATCTCTCATATCCCAGGGGCTCTTTTGCTGTCACGGAAGAGTCTGCCCGCTTTTCTTTCAACATTAAGCGATAAACTCGCAATAATAGTTGCCTCCGAATGCGAAGAAAATGACATTTTTAGTGATATCAGTCACTATGACAATTTTGTATTTTTAAACCAATGTTACCGCTGGGTCGAGTTGAACTACCCAGTCGCCGGCAAGAAGGGATTTCCTCTGATTCTACCCAGGATCCCTTTCATAAAAGGAGATGATATGACTAGCGACATTCTCTTTCACCAGCTCTTTGAGCATGAGTCCTCCACATTCACTTATCTCATCGCTGACGAAAAGACAAAAGAAGCAGCCATCATAGATCCTGTCCTAGAGACCGTGGATCGAGATCTAAAATTGATTGAGGAGCTAGGACTGCGGCTGCTCTACATCCTCGATACACATGTCCATGCCGACCATATCACTGGAGCAGGAGAATTGCGCAAACGTACACAGGCCAAGACAGCTGCCAGCAAAGAATCGGGCATCTCATGCATTGATATTTCCCTGGAAGATGGCCAAGAGCTTCTTTTAGGAGATAAGAAGATCCATGTCATAGCCACTCCCGGCCACACTAACACTTGCTTGAGTTATCTTTTTGGCAACCGTGTTTTCACCGGCGATGCTCTCTTGATTCGAGGTTGCGGGCGCACAGATTTTCAACAAGGAAGTGCTGAGAAGCTTTTTCATAGTGTGAGAGAAAAGCTCTTTAAGCTGCCAGAGGAGACTCTCGTATATCCCGGCCATGACTATCGCGGCCACACTTCTTCAAGTATCGGCATTGAAAAAAAATGCAATGCTAGACTGAAAGAAGGGGTCAACCTGGATGATTTCAAAAAAATCATGGCAGAGCTAAACCTAGCACACCCTAAAAAAATTCATGCAGCAGTTCCAGCCAATCTTGCCTGCGGAATTTTACAGGAGATGCGCACTCTGCGCCCTCAATTGGTGGATGGCATTCCTGAAATTTCAGTGGAGGAACTGCATGCTCATATAGATACCGCTGCCACTCAGAAAATCCGTCTGATTGATGTGAGGCGGCCCGATGAATTTAACAACGAGCTCGGCCATATTGCGGGAGCGCAGTTGGTGACTTTAGGCCCTGAACTCACTGCTTTCTTACAAGCCGGAGATCGCTCCGAAGAAATCGTCTTCATCTGCCGCAGCGGAGGCCGCTCAGGAACGGCGACAGCCGAAAGTATTCAATTGGGATATAAATTGACAGCAAATATGGTTGGCGGAATGTTGCGCTGGAATGAAAAAGACTTTCCCGTCTCAAGAAATTAGGAGGAGTTATGACTAATGAGTGGTTACACGCTCTTTTGGGTGGAGTGTTGATTGGAGGAGCCGTTTCACTGATGCTGCTCTGGAACGGGCGAGTCACCGGAATTAGCGGCATTATCAACGGAGTTCTCTCTCCTCTGAAAGGGGACACCCTTTGGAGAGTTCTCTTTGTCGCAGGTTTATTTATGGGAGGACTATTTTTGCGCCTACTAAATCCCCAAGCCTTTGCGAATACTGTGACCTCAGACTCGTGGACCGTTGTCGTCGCGGGACTGTTGGTTGGCTTTGGTACTATCATGGGAAGTGGCTGTACCAGTGGACATGGCGTCTGTGGAATTAGCCGCCTTTCTCCTCGCTCTCTTGTTGCAACCATGGTTTTTATTGCAGCAGGAGTTATCGCCGTAGCTCTGTTTAAAATAAAAGGGTGGATCTAATGAAAAATGCGCTGGCGGCTTTTGCTGTGGGTTTTATTTTTTCTCTCGGATTGGGTCTATCTGGAATGACTCAGCCACAGAAAGTGATCGGATTTTTAGATCTTTTTGGCGATTGGGACCCGTCCCTCATCTTTGTTATGTTAGGAGCAATCGGCGTTCATTTCGTGACTTATAAGCTGATTCGACGCCGCTCTTCTCCCCTTCTATCACCGACCTGGCAAGTGCCTACAAAAAAAGAAATCACTCCAGCACTTGTGATAGGGTCTTTATTGTTCGGGACTGGCTGGGGGCTTGCTGGATTCTGCCCAGGCCCTGCTATCACCTCCTTAGCAAGCTTTGAAATGAAACCCCTTCTTTTTGTCGTGAGCATGCTAGTCGGAATGATTTTTTTTAGAATTCTCGATGGAAAAATACAAATAAAAAAATGAGGTTGCTATGGAAATTCTGGGTTATATCGCATCCATCTTCATGGGGCTTTCTCTGGGGATGATCGGCGGAGGCGGATCCATCTTAACTGTACCCATACTGGTTTATCTCTTTGGTATCGCCCCGATTCTCGCAACAGCTTATTCCTTATTTATTGTCGGCTCTACAGCTTTATTCGGAGGTTTAGTTTCCTTACGTCAAGGAGCCGTGGACCTTAAGACAGGCATCACCTTTGCAATACCAAGCTTTATCGGCGTCTATTCCACGCGCGCTTATCTCGTTCCTCGTCTTCCTGATCCTGTATTTCATGGAGAGTCATTCACTATTTCGAAACCTCTTTTGATTATGATTGTCTTTGCCATATTGATGGTGGTGGCCTCGCTTTCCATGATCCGCTCTGGCCCTCCTTCTCCCTCGAATCGAGTCCTTTCTCCTTCTGTACGTATTGCCCTGATCGCCATAGAGGGACTGCTGGTTGGCGGTATCACAGGTTTTGTCGGAGCAGGTGGGGGATTTTTGATCATTCCCGCTCTGGTTGTTCTCGTCGGTCTTCCTATGAAAAAAGCTGTCGGCACCTCTCTTTTTATTATTGCCGCCAAATCACTTATTGGCTTTTTAGGCGATGTACAACAGCCGGCAGTCATTGATTGGCAACTTCTTTTCATCGTCACGGGCATTGCTCTTGGAGGATTATTTCTGGGGATGAGAATCTCCAAAAATATTTCTGAAGGAATTTTAAAAAAGGGATTCGGCTACTTTGTCTTAGTGATAGGATCACTGATGTTAATTGATCAAATACGGCGGCTGTGAATATTCTCAACTCCTATTCTCAGAAGACTCAAAGCCTTTCATCGACGAGAGTGGAAACTTTCCATTCTTTAAACTCTATCCATGGAATTCCGCGAAATAGATCAGGGTGCGACAACAACGCTGAAGATTTGCTGCGCGGAAAGATTATTTTCCACAGCTCCATCGTTGAGTTGAAAGGTCACCGTCGCCGAGCCCGTAGTCTTCGGAACTAATGTCATCATTCCTTTTCCTGAAACGAATTTATAGCACTTCACCTCGAGAACGGCAGGATGAGAGCTGGTGCATTTTTCAAAGATAAGATTTTGACTTTCCGTCGGAAAACCTGCATTGGCATTGATAGCAATGGTTTTCGGAGTTCCCAAGTTCACCAGTTGATTTGCAACAGTTGTTTCAATGATCGGTGGATAATTCAGGTTCACAAAGTAGAGAAAGTTCGCTGTTTCATCCATAATATGAGTATAAGTGTTGAGATGCTTCAAACTCAAAGTCAAAGAGATGTAATCCGCATGATCGCAAGTGACCAAGTCCCCCGCACAATGGGCTTTGAACTGCGTCGTTACTTTATAAGCACAGATCGCCTCGGGATTGTCGACGCCTTCACAGTTGCCTCCATCTTCTCGATAGTAAACGGGAGAAGATGCTGTCCCGGTCAACTTGGGATTCGGTGCCTGAGGAGCATAAAAGCTAAAATCAATGTCTTGATTAGCCTGGCAAACAGAATTGGAGCACACTAAAGATCCTCCGGATGCAAAAGCCCCACCGCGCACACAGGGACACAAGCTGCTGTTGTCTGAATTCACTCCAGCACTGTAAGTCAGAGAGCTTTCCCGATTCACAATCTCTAACTTCATCTCATTGATACGAGAAATCCGTCCGATCTTTTTGTCGACTTGATTTAAACGGTTTTGAATCTCCATTTGCGGTATAAATATCAGAACCAGAATCGTGGCCATTAAACCCACGACCACCATAAGCTCAATCAATGAAACTCCCGCATTATTCTTTAAAATGGAAGTCTTCATAGAACGACCTCAACCTCTAAAAAATAAACCTCTGACAAAGCATTTTCAGTTCCACCATCATTGATCTGAATTTGCAGAGTTGTGGTTCCAACATTCACTCCCTGCACCTGAATCACAGCTACGCCACCCGCAAAAGGAGTATTGGAAGGCGTGACTATAGCTGCAATATTGCTATTGCTACTTTGCAGGAGATTGAAAATAAAATTTTGCTCTTCCGAAGGATTTCCGGAGTCGCCAGTGATCGTAATATCCTCCGTCGAGTTTCTCTTAATCACCACTTTGGCCATCGGAACCACTTTAGGAG
>JBCECD010000297.1:8367-9098 GCA_039206745.1 Bdellovibrio sp.
CTTTAGGAGCGTAGTTCCGAGGATTGAAGTAAATAGCCTCGTAATCCTGGTTTTTTATATGAGCCATTTTTGTCGCTGCCTGAGGTGATACCGAGAGATGAATTTGAATCCGCAAATGTTCAGCGTATTCGCAAGCAGACTCTCCGCCGGGACAAACCGCTTTGAACTCTCCCCACAGCCCATACATATAACCAACATCCGTGACACTGCACTGATTGCCCTGCTGATTGTAACCCACGAGAGCATCCGCCGAAGCCCCAAAGAGTCGTTTTTTGGTTGTGATATCCGTCGAGCTGTCTGAGGGGTCCAAATAAATGAAGCCATGGCTGTTTTGAGCATCACAACAATTTGTGGTGCAAGAGGTAGCTGCAACAGGTCCACCCAGCAAGCAGGCTTTAAGCATTTCATTTCCAGCCAAGGAAGTGGATTCCAGCAGAGACTTTTCCACGCGAATTTGCGAGAGGATTTGTGAAATCTGAAACTGTTTCTGAGTTACAATCTTGGAACCTGTGATATTTCTTTGCAGATTTAAAATGGAATTACTGAACGCCAGCGTGAGAACAATAGCCACAGCTGCGAACACCAAAACGGACAAGAGAATGGAGCCATCGCGATTCAACGTGAGCTTAATGGAAACCTCTACTTCGTGTAAACTCTCACAATATCATTGGCCATCAGGATACCCGATCTAAATACCAAGATATTATTGTTCAGTTCATAATCTACATTAC
>JBCECD010000298.1:0-5821 GCA_039206745.1 Bdellovibrio sp.
GCATCCTAAAAGAAAAAGACGTTAAAATCGACAATCAAACTTGGAATCGTCGTTATCGCGAATACATGGAAAAAATCAAGACGGGCTCTGTTTTTGAAATTGCTGAAGTTTTGCGCGATTTGTTCCTGTTGAAGGCGGATAAAGAGTTGTCTTTCGGCGAACGTAAAATGCTGGATTCTGCGCGTGTTCTTCTTTTGAAAGAGCTGACTTTGGCGACGAGTCAGGAAGAGCTTTTCAAAGAGGAAGAAGTGAAAGCTATTTTTGGAGTCACTGGGTAGTTCTCATAGACGACAGAAAAAAAAAGTAATAGTTTAAAGGCTTGGTTTAGAACCAAGCCTTTTTTATTACCGGGAGTGTCCTATGGCTTCACAAATCTCTCCACACGTTCGCGTTCGTTTTGCTCCATCCCCCACGGGTTATCTTCATGTGGGCGGAGCACGCACAGCTTTGTATAACTATCTGTTCGCCAAAAAGAACAAAGGCGAGTTTATTCTCAGAATTGAAGACACAGATGAAGCTCGCTCCACAGAAGAATCTCTGCGCGGTGTGGTTGATGATCTGGTGTGGTTGAATCTTCTCTGGGCTGAGGGTGTGAATCCTCAGACCCTGCAAGATGTCGGGCCTCATGGGCCCTATCGTCAGAGTCAACGTCAAGGTATCTACAAAGAAGTTGCAGAGAAATTGCTCGGCGAAGGCAAAGCTTACTACTGCTTCCTCACTGATGAAGAATTGGAAAAACAAAGAGAGGAAGCCAAGCTTGCAGGTCGTCCCCCGCAAGTGAATTCGCCTTATCAGGATTGGCCTCTGCAAAAAGCCTTAGAGCATATCCAGGTCGGCAACAAAGGTGTTGTGCGTTTTAAAACCAAAGGTTTGGCGAAGGATTATATTTTTACAGATTTAGTTCGGGGTGAAGTGCGTTTCCCGTCTGACATGGTGGGAGATTTTGTGCTTCTGCGTTCTGATGGCATGCCGGTCTACAATTTCTGTTGTGTGGTCGATGATCATTTGATGAAGATCACTCATGTGCTGCGAGCTGAGGAGCATCTGCCTAATACCCTTCGTCAGATGATGATCTATGAAGCGATGAATTGGGAGATTCCTCAGTTTGGTCATATGGCTTTGATTCTCGACGAAGATCGCCAAAAACTCTCGAAGCGCAAGGGCGCTGTAGCCTGTGGGCAATTGAAAGAAGAAGGTTATCTGGCGTCAGCGATTTTGAACTTCATTGTTCTTTTGGGATGGTCTCACCCAGAGGGCACGGAGATCATGACGGTGGAGGATATGATCCAGGCCTTCGATGTGTCGCGCTTGAATCCGGCGGGAGCTATTTTTGACCGGGTGAAGTTTAAGTGGATGAACGCCATGCACTTGCGCGCATTGCCTCATGCGGAAATTTGGAAGTTGATCCAGCCGTTCTTGCAACGAGAGAAAATGGAATTGCCACAGGATCCAGCATGGCAGGAAAGATCTGTTGCTGCATTCAAAACCTCCATGGAGACCTTAGTGGATGCGATTGAGCTCTACAAGCCTTTGAATGACAAATCCTATGTGATTTTGCCAGAGGCGGAAGAAACTCTGAAGTGGGATCCTACGCGGGCTGTTTTAACGACCTGGAGAGATCTCGTGGCGAAACATCCCACGGATTATTTAACGGAAGAAGAGTTTTTGAAGATCCAAGATGAAGTGAAAAACTCAACGGGTGCGAAAGGTAAAAATCTTTTCATGCCGATTCGTGTGGCGGTGATTGGCAAGCCTCATGGGACAGAGTTGAAAATCTTAGTGCCCTTGATCGCCAAAAATTCCCTGATAGCGCGAGCCGAACAAGCTTTGGCGGCAATATAGGAGAGAACAGATGTCCTTGAAGATTTATAACTCTCAGTCGCGACAGATCGAGGAGTTTTCCCCCCTCACTCCGGGCCAGGTGAAGATGTATGTCTGCGGTCCCACGGTTTATAACTTCTTACACGTGGGCAATTTTCGTGGTGTGGTGTTTTTTAATTTGGTTCGTCACTGGCTTGAGTTTTCTGGTTACAAGGTCACTTACGCTCTGAATTTCACGGATGTGGATGACAAGATCATCGTGCGTGCTCGCGAGATGGGAGTGTCTCCGCAGGAGCTGACAGAGCGTTATATTGAAGAATATAAAAAAGACTTTGCCTCTTTGGGTTTGCGTCCTCACGAGGTGAATCCCAAGGTGACAGACCACATGGATGAGATCGTTTCGATGGTTCGCACTTTGGTTGAGAAACAGAAGGCCTATGAGTCGCAAGGGGATGTTCTCTACTCGATTGAGACTTTTGCTGAATATGGTAAATTGAGTGGTCGTCATACTGAAGAGCTGTATGCAGGAGCTCGCGTGGAAGTTGACGATAAAAAACGCAACCCGCTCGACTTTGCTCTGTGGAAAGCGGCAAAACCGGGGGAGGTTGCATGGCCGTCTCCCTGGGGGCCGGGGCGCCCTGGCTGGCATATTGAGTGCTCTGCGATGATTCATAAAATCTTTGGTGAGCAGATTGATATTCATGGTGGTGGGATGGATTTACTTTTTCCTCATCATGAAAATGAAATTGCCCAGAGCGAGGGTTGTTCAGGTAAACACTTCGTTAAATACTGGATGCACAATAATATGTTGAATCTGGGAGGACAGAAAATGTCCAAGTCTCTGGGTAACATTGTGACTTTGCGTGAATTCATTCAGATCAATCATCCTGAAATTTATAAATGGATGGTGCTGTCGGTGCACTATCGTACGCTGAGTGATTTCAGCGAGGCGGCAGTGGATCGTGCGGTTTCAGGTTTGGCTCGGGTGTATTCAGCTTTAGCCTTAGCGGAAAGTTATCTGCCTTTGGGCAGTGAGTCTGTGGCTGAAGAGGCCGGCTTGGCCAAAGTGACAGCGGAAGCTTGGGATAAAGTGGAAAAGGCTTTCAATAATGACTTTGCGACTCCGGAGGCTTTTGCCACTTTGTTTGAAGTGGTTCGTCAGTTTAACAGTCAGGTTCGACATGGGATGAAGAGCAATCTCGCTATCCAGGGCAAGGCTTTAGCTTTTCGCAGTTTTATCAGAAAGTGCGGGAGCTTCATGAGTTTATTCCAGGAGCCGGCACAGCAGTTTTTGCTGAAGCTCGATGATATGCTTTTGCAAAAGATGAATGTGGAGCGGGGGCAAGTGGATGAGTTGGTAGCTCAGCGCTCTCAAGCGCGTGCGAATAAAGATTTTGCTAAATCCGATGAACTTCGGGATCACTTGGCGGCGATGGGAATTTCAGTCAGTGATACTCCGCAGGGGAGTCATTGGGAAGTGACGAAGTAAGCTCTTCAGAACTCTCGTGAGAGCTCTGAAGAGGGTGCAGTCTTATTGGCAAGAACTCCAATGAACAGGCCTTCGAAGAGCGTTTGATTTGTAATCTTTCAGTTTCGATCAATCATGAAAATCTGGAGATGGCCAAAGAGCGTCTTCATACCTGCCTTTATGAGATTGCCAAGTCTTTGGGGCAGGGAGCGAACACCCGTGTTTATAATTTGGGTGCTCTTTTATTTCCCGTTTCAAAAAAAATCTGAACAAACAAAAAATGGAGCCTTTATGAGACCATTGTGGAAGCTCTTGCTGGGATGGCTCCCTTGCGGCTCCATGATTGCTCGGTATCCTTAAAAGGACTCTTGAGAAGGCAAGGAGATTCTATGCTGAACTCTCGCAGGATACTTTTTCTTTTTTTAGTTGTTGTAGCCATGGCTTGTGCTGAAATGGCCCGTGCGGATTACGAAGGATTAGTCCGGTGTCTTTATAAACCGAATGGCGGCTCCGGGACGGCGGTCTCATCTGTGGCGACACCGTCATCCGGCTCCACCTCGGACGTCCGATCGAGTGACGGAACCGTGAAGTCCGCCACGGTCGCCAATGCTGAGTTAGGGCTTCCTGCCATCGCAACTTCATCAACAGTTGCCGCTGTCTCGGCGGCAAGCTCCACCTCGACGGGACCTTCCGCTCTTTTAGGCTTTGTATTGTCGCGGCAAAATTTAAATAACAATCGCATCGCGGTGGCGGTCTATCAGCTCACGGATCAATACAAAGTGGTCAAGCAGATCGGATATGGAGAGCTGGGATTGCCGATCAATGCGAACGGAGGTCGCTTGGAGAGCTTGGAAAGTGCAGAAGATTCTCCCTTTAAATTCAAAATGAACTTTGCCAAAGATATCAGTGATAATTCAGTGACGGAAGAAATTCCCGGGACTGCAGAGTTGATCACCACTTTTCAAGGGAAGAGTTATTCCAAGCTGACTTTGAGTTGTCGGACAGCTTCTTATATCGCAAAGAAATAGATTTGGTTTCTGAATAGGATCTTAAAAAGAAAAACCCACAACCTTATTGTAGATTGTGGGTTTTTTTTGTTTGTGGATTTTGTTTTCCACAGCCCATCTCCGATGACAGAAGTCTCCATCTGTCATCGGGAAAACGGGGCTTTCTTATCTCACTTCAACATTCGCGGATTGCCAGAACTGGATCTTCTGTCCATCTGGAGTCACGCGGTCAACTTGAACCACAACCTGAACTTTGGATCCCGCTTTCAGATAGTTTGAAATATCTGAAGAGCTGATGCCGAAGTCCTTGATGTTCATAGCGTAGAAACCATCAGCACCTTCTTGCAGAGCTGTGCGAGAGAATCCTTTTTCTGCCAATACAACATTCTTACCTAAGGCGTTTTTGCGCACCAAAGTGATGTAGTAGCGTGTGTTAACAGAAGCGTAAGGAACAGTCTCATCTTTAACCAGAACCTGAACATTGTTGAGAGTGCCTCTCAAGCTAGGCTTGATGCGTTTCTCATCTTTCAAAGCGCCGATATCCAGAACCATCGACAAAGGCTTCACAACTTCAAACTGAACAGCTTGGCCTTCAATCACAGTTCCTTGACGTTGAACTTTCAAGATAACTTGGTAATCACGGCTGTAATCCCAATTGATCAAAAGACTTCCTGAGTTGCTGCGGTCTGCAGTCGATTGAAGCTCCGTTTGAACCACGACTTCTTGAGTGGCTGTTTCGATCACAACCAATTGGTGTTGGCTGGAGATGCGAGGCAACAAACCGTTGTCCAAGAAGCTGTAGTTCAGACCTTCGCGAGTCGGAGTGGCAACGAAAGCTTGGAGAGATTTCTCTTTCAAGTCGTCCGCTTTGTAGCGGGGAATTTGTCCCAATACAATTGTCGCAACACCTTTGTTGATCTGCTTGCTAAGAATTTTGTAACCGAAGATAGTTGAAACAGGTGTCAGAACGACATCAGGCGCCGCTTCTGTTCCAGCTAAATCAATTTTGAAAGTCTCAGTTTCATTGTTCAAGAGCTCTACTCCCGCTGGGAATTGAACTTGAACTTGCAAGCCCCATTGACGATCGAAAACATCGCGGTAACGAGTTTCGCAGCAGCGTTGCTCTTCGCGGTAGCGAGTCACAGTGCGAGTGCGAGCTTCTTTGCGGTATTTGGTGACTGTGCGGTATCTGGTGACGGGGCGAGTTTTGTAAACCTGTTCCCAATCGCAGCGTTGGCGAGAGACCGGGTGGTTTTCGCACACTTCACGATCACGGCAAACAGGTGGGCGAGGTTCTGGACGGGGATCAGGGCGAACTCCGCCGCCACCATTTCCAGGATAAGGTTCAGGGCCTACTCCTGGTGGGCGTTCACGGCTGATCACATCTTCAGGGTTGACTGTGGCTTGAATGCCGACGTTGGCTTCTTTACCGCACTCACGAACCGTATGGCAGCGGCGCTCATAGTCTGTATAAGTTTTACAGATGTACTCTCGGTCATAGTAACCTTCGTAGTCGGTATAAGCT
>JBCECD010000298.1:5831-8985 GCA_039206745.1 Bdellovibrio sp.
AGCTTCTTGTTCCTCATAAGGGACGTCGACATAATAAGTCTCTGTCGCCTCGTAGGGAACTTTAACTGTGTAATTGGCTTCGTAAGGTTCTTGACGATATAGATTTTTCGTCAAGCGTCCTTGCAAACTCAAGCCGTCTTTTGCCGATCTTGTAAGCTGTTGTTGAACAGTCTCAGTCGGAGTTGCGGCATGAACTGGCAAAGCCATCATCATGGTGAGCAAGCATGAACTTGCTTTCTTGAGTAACGAGTGGTGCATTTTGTTCCTCCTGTGGTTAACAGGAGAGGATATAGCAAGGACTGTTCCATAATGCACGCTATCAAGTTCAAATGAAAATTTGTTATTTGAAAATCAGAGTGTGAGTTGTTGCGGCATCAATATCATGGGAGTTCATAAGTTGAGGCCGATACTCTCCGCGCAGAAATAACTCCACTTGATCTTTATAGAACGGAGAAAACATGTGTCCCGAAATTCCAATGGGATTGATTCCCCAGCTTGTTTGCGGTTGAGAAAAATCAATTATACGTCGCGTTGATGGACCTGCGGTGACTTGGAAGTCGTCTCCCATCCGGCGCATTTTATTGTTATTGATTTCATTGAAAGCTCCGGGCATCGGATGGGGCCCCACATTAAAAATTTTATTGAGGGGGAAGCTTCGTCCGAGCGGATGTCGATATTCAATGGTATGGATAGAGCCCCATTGCGGAGGACGGGGCCATTTCTCCATGACCTTCTTAAAGCCAGTGGTGATAAGCTGATTGCGATCTTGTAGTTTCCACCATGCCGACTGGGTATCTAAAAGAGTTCTTTCATAGAAAGCCCAGGCGTAGATCGTATTCAAATAAGACTCTCGAGGTTCTTCCTCTAATCGTTCTAACATCATCAGAATATTTTCATTATTCCATTGATGAAACAGACTGGCCGCCTGAGAAGAAAGATCCGAACGCAGATCCCACTCTTTTAAAAGCTTTAAATTCTGTGAATACAGTTCTTGTTCGGCAGAGGTGAGCTGGAGAGCGGAGAGCAACTCCTTCAGGAGAGCTTTATTTTGAGAATTGTAGTTCATTGTCTGCAAAGCCTTGGTGTCTTCTACATTCCAAATCTGTTTTTCGGCCAAAAGTTCGGAGATCGTATGATAGCGATCCGGTGACTGGAAGTCTCCTCGGATATTCGGAGGCATTTCGGACGGACGGGAGTTGGCCGTGATAATCACGCCGGACGGCGGATTGATCAGATGAGGTTTTTCTTCCCAGCTTAAAAGCCGCTCATACTCATCCGCTCCAGAGGCCCCGTCTAAAATCATGTCCGATTGAGGGTTCTTTTTGATGGCGATATCACCAAACATCCACCATGCGATATTCTCGGCATCGGCATACATCACATTCAAACCGGGAGCGGTGGCATGGCGGAGCGCTTTTTCAAAGCGTTCCATATTAGTTGCCAGCCCCATTTCGCGTAAAGACTTCAGTGGGTTGTTTTCCAATCGATGAAAGGCCCATTTCAGGGCTAGAGAGGGCTCGGTAAGGACCTCATCCATCACGGGACCGTGGGGTGTCTCGATTAAATTCAAGATCACATCGGCTGCACCTTTAACGGGAATGATCTCCCGCCATTCTCGATAAGGTTGAGGTTTATTATTGTAAATGACAGTTTTTTTCTCGCGATCCAAAGTTTCACGGTACAGATCCATATCGTCTCCGAGAGACATTGTGAAACCCCACGCATGATGTCGCGAATGTCCCAGGACGGCAAAAGGAACTAAGGGGAGAAAATGGCCATAGAGTTCGAAATCCGGAGTCCGTAAATGGGCCTCCACCCAAACCGACGGTGCGGAAAATCCAATATGCGGATCATTGGCAAAGAGACTTTTTCCGGACTGCGAACGCGACGGAGCCAGCAACCAGGCATTGCTGCCTTCAAAGGACGGAGTGAACAGCCCCTCTTCAAGTAAATCCACTTTGCGGGGCCACCACGCGGATGTGCGCCCTGTTTGCAGGGGAAGTGGGTCGTTGCGCAGACTTTGAAACAATTCGCTTGAAAGCTTCTTGTGCAAATGAGTCATAAGAGGATCCGCTTTCAAAGCGATACCAAAACTGTAAGCCATATGCCCCAGCATGATAAAGGCATCCATGGGTGTAAAAGGCTGAGGACGAAAACCGGTGAGAGTGAACTCGTAGGGCAGAGGGCGTGTGGCGATGTACTGGTTGACGCCATCAAAGTATGCCGCCATCTCATCCCACATCTCTTGATCAAAGCGACCGCTTTGTTTTTCTGCCGCGATCATTCGCTCCACGGCAGGCCGTAACATAAGACTGCGATAGAGTTTGTCGCTGGGAAGAGCGGCCTCTCCAAACACTTCGCTGAGCAGTCCTTGAGTCATGCGGCGTGAGAGTTCCATTTGGAATAATCTCTCGCTGGCCATGACATATCCTAAAGCACGCAGAGCTTCTTTTCGATTTTGAGCTTCGATGTGAGGGATGCCGTAGGTATCGCGACGAACCGTTACGGGATGTTCGAGGTTTTCGAGTTGTATCGTGCCGTCGAGAGGTGCGAGAGAGTGGCGAAGAAAGAGATACACTCCTCCACCGGCAAGAAGGACCAGAAGGCAGAAACCCAAGATCAGACGCTTTATATATTTTGAAAACATGGGATCAGCCTAAATGAAGAATTTCAACAGAGCAAAGGGGATTTGTTTTTTTAGCTGGGGGACCAAAGTTGCACGCAGGCATTGTTTTTAATTTGACGCTGTTCGATCCAGGGAAAGACCTGCTTCATATTGTAAAACTTGTCCATACCTGAAGTGTAGTAATGACCCGTCACACCTTTGGTGCGTTTTGTAAAAGAATTTTTCGGTGCAAGGACGGCTTCTGTGGCAATCCTGACGGTGTTTCTCCATATATCCAATTCCATTTGCGGAGGTCGCTTTCCTGTCCAGAATTCCTTTTGTGAGTTGTTGGGAGGGCAGAGAGCCTGACGGAGCGGGCCTTCACGATGAGTTTTGTCGCTCATCCACACATTGAATTGGTTGGATGTGGTGACTACTTTCGCAAGTTCACCTTTCAAGGGGCTGTGAGAACCCTGAATGAAAACTTTCTTGAGACTGGCATTTTCTGTCGTAGCGCGATTGAGGGCTACTTTGGCAACACTCATGGGA
>JBCECD010000299.1:0-6668 GCA_039206745.1 Bdellovibrio sp.
ATGTTGGACCCACTCTTCTTTTTGTTCCTGAGTATAGCTATGTTTTTTTTTCCAGATATTGCAGGGTTTTCAAATTTCCCATGGGATGCATGAAAGAATTTATAACTTCACAGACTTGACGAACGCGTGCTCTGAGGTAGGGATCCTGCGGTAGGAGCGGCTTTTGTGGGTAGACCTCGTCGAGATATTCCATGATGGCAAAGGATTCGGGAATGAGTTTTCCATCGTGACTGAGAGTGGGAATGCCGCCGAGAGGATTGAGCTTTCGATATTCAGGAGAGTGTTGTTCACCCTTGATCAAGCTGATGGCTTTGTACTCAAAGTGCAAACCTTTCCAGTGCAAAGCGAGGCGTGCGCGAAACGAAGTGGAGCTGCGAAAATAGTTGTAAAGTATTAGCGACGACATATACTGACTCCTGTGTGGCTCATTTCATTCTGAAATTTATACTCAGTCAAAGGACTTTTTGTGCCTCATAGATTTATCTTCTCTTTGCGCTTCTCCAGTAAAGTCTTTATGAAGTTGGGGCTTTTGTCTCTCACTCTGGTTTTGTTCATGACATTCTTTCGGATGAATCTTTATTTCCTTTCTGTTTTCCATGCGACTCCTGATGTGGATGTCACGGAGGTGTTTCATTCATTTTTAGCGGGTGTGCGTTTTGATCTGCTGATTTTGGGTTTTGTGATGATCCCCGTCAGCTTGATTCTTTTGTTGCAGGCATTCACGGAGAGATGGCCTTCTTGGATGTTTGTAATATATCGCGGATATTTCATGTTGGTGTGGTTTCTGATTTGTGTTCTGACCTTTATTGATTTTTTCCACTTTGTGCGCACGGGGATGCGGATGCGTTTTACGGATTATATGATGTGGACACCAGATGCGTGGATGGACAGTTTGCATGGTTTGCAGCGCAATCAGATCTGGATTTTTTCGGTGATCACGATATTGCTGTTTAATTTGGGCTATATGCTGATCAAGGGGCTTCGTTTTGGTGAATGGAAGGATGAGTTTTCTCCTAATACGGGCTCGAGATTAGAGATGGGTCTGCGGATTGTGATTCCTTTGATGCTTGTGGCTCTGGCTGCTCGCGGCACGGTGACGGCGCATCATCTGGCTTGGGAGCACAGCGATGTTTCCGGCAATAAAGCTGTCAATGAGATGGCTTTAAATGCTGTATGGTGTTTTGATAAATAAGAAGTTTTATGAAATTATTCTGAGCGATTCAGTATAACGGAGGAATCATGAAAAAGTTATTTACAATCGTTTTGGTATGTATCAGCTCTATGGCCCCATGGGCTCAAGCAGACGTGGATTATCAATTGGAGTTGGGAATTCGTCAGCAATCTGGAGATGCCGAGGCGGCGGGAAGCACAGCTAAATCACAAATGGGGTTTCAGTTTGGTGCTACGGCACATTTGCCTCTAACTGGAGCTTTGCACCTGCGCACGGGAATGCTTTACACGCAAAGGCCTTTGATTGTGGAAACTGCGGGTGATGAGACCAAGGTTTCAATCAACTATTTGGATATTCCAGTGGCGTTGATGTACAAGTTTGAAGAATATGTTGGTGTTTTCGCGGGTGTGTCTCTGGCCATGAACATTGATAAAACAAATGCGGAGGATGTGGAATCTCCGTTTATTCCAGTGATCATTGGTACTAGTTTCAAGTTTGCTCCGAATTTGGGTGCTACTTTGTATTACGAAGGCGGCGGTAAAGCGGCGGATGGTTTGAAAGACTATCGAGCTGTAGGAGCCAACCTTTTGATCACTTTTGATTAAGGTGCATTTTTGTGAAACTTGGCTCTTTAAAATCCAGTCATAGTCGAGATGGTGAATTGTGTGTGATCAGCCGTGATTTGAAAACGGCTGTCAAAGCAACGCATATTGCGCCCAGTTTGCGTGAAGCTGTGGAGCATTGGAAGGACAAAGAAGCCCCTCTGCAAAAGCTTTATCGAGAATTGAACGAGGGGACAGCGACAGACTCTTTTTTTGTAAAAGAGAGCGACTTTCATTCGGCCTTGCCGCGAACGTGGTTGTTTGCTGATGGCTCAGCCTTTATTCATCATATTAAATTGGTGCGTATGGCACGCAAAGCCCCTCTCCCAGAAACTTTGGAGACAGTTCCTTTGATCTATCAAGGGGAGTGTGGGCAGTTTCTGGCTCCGACAGAGGATATTCCACAGAGAGATTTTTCTCACGGAACAGACTTTGAGGGTGAAGTGGGTGTGATCACTGATTTTGTTCCGATGGGTGTGACTCCCGAAGAGGCATTGCGATACATTCGTCTGTTTGTATTGATTAACGATGTTTCTTTGCGCGGTCTTATTCCGGAGGAATTGGCGCAAGGGTTTGGTTTCTTCCAAAGTAAACCGGCTTCCGCCTTGTCACCTTTTGCTGTGACAGCAGAGGAGTTGGGGACGGCTTGGAGAGAGGGACGGATTCATTTGCCCTTGTCGGTTCGCTATAACGATCAATTTTTTGGTCAGGCGAATGCGGGGGCGATGCACTTTCACTTTGGCCAGTTGATTGCTCATGCAGCGAAGACGCGTAATTTAGTAGCGGGATCTATTATTGGCAGCGGAACTGTTTCTAATGATGCTTCCGGTGCGGGTTCCAGTTGTCTGGCTGAAAAGCGCATGATCGAACAAATTGAGAAGGGCTCCATCACCACACCTTTTATGAAGGCGGGTGACTCTATTGAAATGCAGATGTTGAATGAACAAGGCCAAAGTATATTTGGCCTGATCAGACAAAAGGTGAAGGCTGTTTAAAGGGCTTCAATCACGCCGCAGGCAATGCGCGGTCCTGAGTTGCCTGCGGGTTGAGATTTCAAATCATCTTGATCACGATGAACGATAACGGATTTTCCCAAGATGCTTGTGGCTCCTGGCTTCAGTGTGAGATCTGAGACTTCCAAAGTTAAAACAGCTTTGCCTTTGGCATTGGCAATCAAGTTGCCGAAATCCCCAGCGTGACGGGTTTTGGTGTTTAAAGAACCATGATGATTTTTTGTGGGGTTAAAGTGTCCACCTGCTGAAGAGTAATCTGGTTTTGAGCAGTCACCGATTTCGTGTATATGAAAACCATGAGGCCCAGGCTTGAGGCCTTCCACCATGACTTCTACTTTCATCACTCCGTTATTCTCTGTGAAGTGCACGAGTCCTTTCACTTTAGAGCCTGGTTGAGATTTGAGAACTGTCTGGGCTTTGCTTGGTATGGCCACAGGGGATTCCAGCAACAAAACAGAATTAGAATCTGAAGTCGAAGCAGGTGGAGGTGCATTGAGTGGAGCTGAAGTGCAACCTGCAAGAGCTAAAATGGATATTAAAAGGAGAAATGATGTTTTCATAAGCCTCTTTTCTGCTACGTTCTAAAATCTATACCAATTAGCGATTATCAATCGATATCAATACAGCGAAGAAGCTTCAATTTTCATTCAACTTCAAACTATTGTCATCACGACTTTGTGATATAGGCCAGTAAACCAATTGTGATAAAGGTCGTGAGATAAAATAAAACGACCACTCTTCCTAAGCGAATTTTAGAAGCCAAGAGAGCCCGCGTTGCTAAGGTCGTCATAACAGCCTCCTTGTTTTAGTAATTATCTCATGTCTGAAGAAGGCTAGCCTCATAGATAATATCGAAGTGAAATATAGAAAAATACTTCGCTCAGAGGCGCTTTATTTGCCAATAGATATGATGAATACTTTGATACTAAATGTCGTAGTGAAATTGAACAGGCATTTGAATATCAGGGTGCAAACTCAACTTCACGGGACAGGTGTGAGCGATGTGCTCTAACTTTTTTCTGTAATCAACAGGGATGTGCTGGGGCAGGCGCAGGATCACATTCAACTGGCTTATCCGGCGAGGGCTTGGATGCATTTCCTTTTCTACGGAAACCTGTGAGCCTTTCAGATCCACACCATCTTTTTCTGCAGCGATTGCCATGACGGTGAGCATGCAGCTGCCCGTCGCGGCACCTACTAAATCTGTGGGAGAGAACAAGGCGCCACGACCGTTATTATCTTTAGGGGCATCCGTTGCGATCTGCGACTTTGACGGGCCATGGGTTATTTCACAATGCTTTTCACCTTGATAGACAGCGGTCATTTTTACCATTTTAAGTCGACATTCCTTCTATGATTTTCCGCAGGCGCATTTCAGAGGATTTAGACATGTCTGTATAAATTTTTCTCAAGTGCGAAGAGCGAACAGGATCATTTTTAGATTGCTTCATTTCGCGTCCGAACTTCAAAGCGGCACAAACACTTTCGATCACCAGTTTTCTTTTTGAATCCTTGGTGATGAAATCAAAGGCGCCAAGAGAAAGAGCTTCCAGGGCTCGCGAGTGATCTCCATGTGCAGTTAAAACCACAAAGGGAGTCATCTGTCCCAAAGAGCGAATGTAAGCTAAAAGTTTCAGGCCATTGACATGAGGCATTTCAATATCAGAGAGGATCGTATCGAACTCTTTGGCCTTGGCAGCTTCGAGCGCCTCTGCACCGTCTTGAGCTTCCACAATTTCGTCGACGAATTCTTTGAGAAAGTGCTTGAGCAACTCTCTGATGTCAGAATCATCTTCGACTATCAGCAGACGACTCTTTTCGTCCTGTTGTCCCATCAAGCTCTCCTCTCTATGAAGAATATCTGGAAATGACTTCCAGCAGAGTATCTCTTTTAAACGGCTTGGCAATGTGATCATTGCAGCCTGCGCGAAGAGACTTCTGTCGATCTTCAGAAAGTGCGTGAGCTGTCAGAGCGATGATAGGTAAAGCCGACTTGTCGTGGGCTTTTTCCCATTGGCGAATATGACTTGTTGCCGCATACCCATCCATCTCCGGCATTTGCACGTCCATAAAGATCATGTCAAATTGCTGTGACTTTATCTTATCTAGGGCTTCAAGTCCATTCTCGGCTTCAATTATTTCATAAGGTCCATTTTTTAAAAAATGGGAAAAGAGAGTGCGATTGTCGTCAGTGTCATCGGCAATCAATATACGAATTTTGCGCAGTGAATCGGTGGGTGTAAGGATCGATACGCTGGGTTTCGGCAACGGAACTGTTACAGATTTAGGTGTAACGAGCTGATATTGCTGTTCGCGATAGGGCAGAGTAAAGAAGAAGGTTGTGCCACGGCCTTCCCGACTTTTAAACCAAATCTGTCCTCCCATAAGTTCCACGAGACTTTTTGAAATCGCAAGACCGAGTCCTGTTCCACCATAGCGCCGAGTGATGGAACTATCGGCCTGAGAAAATTTTTGGAAGATGACATGCTGTTTGCTTGCGGGAATCCCAACACCAGAATCACTGACGCTGATTAAAAGGCTGTCTTTTTTAGAGGGATTTTTTCCCGCAGTGATGCGAATGTGCCCGGTGTCGGTGAATTTAAAAGAGTTTCCTACTAAGTTCACTAAAATCTGCCGTACTTTGTTGGGGTCACCCATAAGATAAGGTGAGATCGAGGGATGAATCTCGAAGCTGTAACGCAATCCTTTTTCGGCGGCGCGAGAGCGCATCATTTCTTCGACATCGATCATGATTTTATTCAGATCAAAAGAAATATTTTCAACAGAGACCTCCCCGGCTTCGATTTTGGAGAGATCTAAAATATCATTGAGTAAGCTCATCAACACTTCGCCGGCCTTGCAGAATATTGTGACGTAATGAAGTTGGTCTTTATCCAGTTTGGTTTCGCGTAAAAGTTCTGCCATGCCCATGATGGCATTCATGGGTGTGCGGATTTCATGACTCATGCGAGCTAAAAATTCGGTCTTGGCTTGCGAAGATCTCAGGGCTTCGTCTTTGGCGGCGATCAGCGATCTCTCCACGCGGCGCAATTCGGTGACATCTTGAGTGGTGCCGTAGATACAAACTGCGTGCCCGGCCTCATTGTACTCGGTGCGCCCTTGGCAACGAACCCATATAATTTCCGAAGAGGTGTATTTTTTCAGGCGAAAATCCACATGAAATGGACGAATGTTGTGACGAGCTTCTGATATGGCTTTATCAAAAATTTCCAAATCTTCTGGCAGAACAAGAGATCGGAAAAAATCATAGGAAGGGGTTGTTTCCCGATGAGGAACACCGAGAATATTATACTCTTCTTCTGACCAGAGGCTTTTTCCTGAAATCAAATCCCAGCGGAACGAGCCGGTTTTGGACATGGATTGGGATTCTTTTAAAAGTTCTTCTTTGAGGCGAAGCTCCTTTTCAAAATCTTTTTTCCAACGAATATCTCGGCCCATGATGACAAAAAAGGGAGAGCCCTGCCCTTCAGATTGAACAGGCGCCCATGAAAGTTCCAAAGGAATAGGCGCTCCATACTTTTTGCGGAGCTGGCCTTCGAGAGTGAGAGGTGCTTCGGAGCCAATTTGAGTATGGAGATGGTTGAGAAGGAAAACATAGTCTGTATCAATCCACTGGCGTAAGTCGGTGTTCTTTAAAGCGGCCTCATCTCGGTCCAGCATGGAGGCAGCAGCTGGATTTAATCCGCGAATTTGTAAACTTGTTGTGCTCGCATCGGCAGAAGGAACCACTTCAATAACAAAGAGTCCCTCACGAATGGATTGAAGAGTCTTTTCCAGGAAATCGCGGCCCGTTTTTATTTTCAGAAATGTATCAGAGAGTTCGTTGTAAGCATGGAAGAGAGAGCTTAAGTCTGACACTTT
>JBCECD010000299.1:6678-8914 GCA_039206745.1 Bdellovibrio sp.
TTGAATTGTGAATATTCTCAGGAATGGAAGTAGACCGCAGTTTGATAAGCGAGCGAGTCATTTCTTGCAGCGGAACAGTAATGCGGGAGCTCAACCAGGAAGCTATAGCCATGGTGCCTACGGAAAAAGGTATAATTATAAGGATAAGAGGAGCAAGGCCTGTGCTGGAAATCAAAGGCCCAACCTTATAGCCCAGTGCGAGAATCAGGAGGCTTGAACCCAACAGAAGACAAAGTGAGAAAAGGACAAGTTGGCTTCTGTGGCTCATGAGTCCTACAAGGTTGAAACATAGCGAATCTCAATATTTGAGAAATGAACTTTCATTTTCTCAAAGAGATCGCTGAGAGAGTTGAGATCATTGTTTTTCGCAGCCGTTTCGGCCTGTGCGGCCAAAGAACTGAGATCATTAAATCCATAACCTGCTGCGGCACCCTTCACTTTGTGCGCGAGTTGAGCGATTGCAGTAAAATCTTTATTGCTAATAAGCAGTGTGAACGAATCAATATCTTTTTTCCTATTTTCTAAGAATTGTGGAATCAGATCTTGAAGGTCTGCATCCACCTCAACTATAGTTTTTGACATTTCCATGACTCCTTATGCTTTAGAGGAGAAGGCTTTACAACTCTTTTTTGTTTATGAGTAGCTTTATTGCAGACTTTTAATTGCTAGAAAACAAAGTCTTGCCTCAGTGTCGACATTTGATTAGTCTTTTTTTGAAGTTAAAACTTTCGAAAGAGAGAAGCAATAAAGATGCAAAAACAATCAGATCTGGCAGGTTTTTTAAAAGATAAAAGAATCAAAAGTGGTCTTTCCCAGAAGGAAGTAGCTGATAAGTTGGGTTATACAACCCCACAATTTGTGTCCAATTGGGAAAGAGGTATGTCTGCACCCCCCATTGAAGTATTGAAAAAGCTCAGTGATTTATATGATGTTCCATCTGAAGAAATGTTCTCTGCGATTTTGCAAACAGTGGTGAGCAAAGTTGAAACTAAGATGAAACGCAAATTCTACGGTAGAAGATCTGTCTAAAATAACAAGTTTTGATCGGCTCCAGCTTTGAATATTCTCGACTTTGGTTGGAGCACGAGTTCTGGTCTCATATCTGTTTCAAAAAAACACAAAAGCCTGATCCTTCTTCTGGTAAATAAATTCCAATTAATACAAGCCCTATTCGCATAACTCTATAAAGTTATTTAAGTCTATTTGATGCCAATATGACTCATTCTTAATGGACCCCTCTGTTAAGAATCTATCAAATCCCTCCGAAAGATTAGTCGGAACGTTAAAGAATTCTTGTGAAGCTGCTGGAAGATCCCAATTTAAGGCGGCCTTGCAAAAGATGGAGGCAAGTCATGGATTGGTTTAATAGTCTAGGATTGAAGGTTAAGATCCTCTCTACGGTGGCTTTTGCATGTCTTATATGTGCGGTCATCGCACTCATAACAGCCATTTATTTCAATGAGCAGGAGTTTCGTAGCGGTTTAATTCAAAAGTCGCGCACGATTCACTCCCGATTGGATGTGGCGGCGAAATATGTGGCAAACCAAGGTGGTTTGCAGACGATGTCAGATCGGTACGTGCAGAAGTATCAGGACTCAAGTCAGCTCACTGATAATGATAAAAAAGTGATCCTGCAACAAGTTCCGATCTATGCGGCGATGAAGATCGGCGCTGAAGATGCAGATAAAGAGCAATACAAATTCAGAGTTTTCTCAAATGAACCTCGTCGTAAAGAAAACCTTGCGACCGCTGATGAAATGGAAATCTTTAAAAAGTTTGAAGCTGATCCTTCACTAGGAGAATTAGTCTCTGACAGCGGGGATATTATTACAGTCTATCGCCCTGTTCGCTTGAGAGACTCTCTGGGCTGTATGACTTGTCACGGTCATCCTTCAAAAAGTCCCTGGGGTAATGGCAAGGACACCTTAGGTTATCCTATGGAAGACTGGAAAGATGGGCGCTTGCACGGAGTGTTCGCAATCTCTAATGATGTGAACATGATCAAGAGTGCTGGTGGAGATAACGTGAGTTCGAATGCCACGATCTATCTTGGTGTCTTTGTGGCAATCGGCGGAATCCTTGCGTTGGGACTCGCAACTTTAATAATGAGAAAGCCTCTGGCTGGTTTGCAACAAGTAGTGAAGGCATTGGGTGAGTCAGGTCACCAGGTATCCGGTGCAGCAGAGCAAATTTCAGAATCTGCTCAGGGTTTGTCACAGGCTACTTCGATCCAGGC
>JBCECD010000300.1:0-8655 GCA_039206745.1 Bdellovibrio sp.
TCGTAAGCGTTCTTATCTTCGCGGATGAAGTTTTCCATGTTTCCACGTTTCTGGTGATGTACTAAAACTTCTTGTGGGGAATATCTTTTCATCTTGGATTCAGATTCAGACTGAATCACTTTTTCTGTCGCCGTGTTTAAGGGGAAGTTCGTTACAACCGCATAGTAATCATACGGGTCTTCTTTCATGTAACCATCATCGTGGAACATGCTGATCTGTTCGTTCTTACGGCGCAGCTCTTCGAACTTTTCCTTATCCAAGGTTCTTTTGATCACGATCGGGAACACTAGCTTCTTATCTTCTTTTGGCGACCACTTCGGTGTCCAGTAAAAATGAGCTACTTCGATCGTTGGCAATGTTGCTTTTCTGGCCTCTGCCTTTTTGATCTCTTCTTCAGAGTAAACCCACGGCTGCCAGTTCAAGTATTCCTGATCCATCTGGTCTTTCCAACCCGTGGTGCCATCGTGAGCTGTGAAACTAAATAGAACCCCACGCGATGATACTTCTTTGATCATTTCTTGGTAACAGTAGGCAGAGTCTCCTCTGACAAACACATCACCCTTAAGCCTGCGTTCCCGCGGCGTGCGTGCATCCATGAGTGTACTTGCGACTTGTTCTGCTGCTCCAACACCGCTTTTAGTATTACCAGGTCTAAGATCATAACTATGACAAAATCCCACCTGATTAAAGATCTCTTGCGTGTCCAGACACCATTCTTTTTTGTGATTCCATGCAACTCCTTCGATTTTATTACCGGACTGCACATGGCTTGTTGAATCGATATCTAAAACTAAGTTTTTGGGCTGATACTCCTCAGGTAAGTTTTGCTGGAGACTGCGCATCATTGAATAGCTCTGCTTAGAGAGGAACTGGTTCAACTTTGTTAAATGCTCCTCTTCAAAATCCCTTAAAAAATCCCCCAGCGTGCGCCCCTTCGGGCTGCCCTCGCCGAAAAGTGCCTTGATGCCTTCTTCCTTATCGAAGTCGTCAAAATCATCCAACGAATCAAATCCGTAGATAAATCCTGCAATCATATTTAAAGCCATACGATAGCTACCTTGAGATCTGGGGCTTTTACGCTCTGGAAGACACTTTATGAACTCTTGTTTTAAGCCTGATTGGTCAAAGATCTCAATGAGCGTTCCTAATCCCGCTGCCGCAGTCAGTTTCTCATTGGTTGGAATCAGTTTTAACTTCTGCAAAATAGATTCTGATGGCTCGAACTTAAACTCTGGAATCTCGTCGTCTTGATGCATAACAGCCTCTTTGATTGGCCAATGGAATATCAAAATACAATTTAAATGTCAGGTTTAGATTTTTTGATCCCTTTGACGCTCATCTAAACGGTGAATCTAATAACTCGAGCAAAGGCAGGACCCGCAGGGAACTCAGGAGAATTAATGATATTCAATGTGCGGATCCGGGTGGAAATGGATAAACTTTCCAAGATTCAGGCTTGTATCTATTTTTATTTTTTGCCAAACGCTCTTGGACTTTTAGAAAAACATCTTTATCAATTATAGCTGACCAAACAGCCTTGATTTCCTCAACGGATCCGTCTTTGTGCCGTAGCTTTTTGACTCCGATGTAGGCTTTGTTCGTAAGTAAAGATTGTAACGTGTCTACAGAAAAGACCTTACCGCCTCTATCGATCCCATGTTTATTCGTATATTTTTTATTTCGTATACCAAGCTCAGTAATTGCTGCTTGGGTTTTACGAACTGTTTCCTGCTCAATGAAAATCTGAAATATTTCTCTAACGGTCTTCGCCTCATCCTCATTTACAGCCAGTTCGCTGAAATTCTTTCAGAAGTTTGTTTACGCTCGTATTGAGCATAGTTTATCAAATTAAAAACCATCATCTCACCGGACGCGGTTGTTGTGTCAAAATTCTCACGAAGCGTAACAAAGCTAGCCTTGTGAAGTGCGGTCGTTTCCTGAGACTCTGACATAATATCAATTTGAGAAACTCAAGACTGACGTCTAGCCAACTTTGACAAGCCGATAAGGCTATGAGGAGTTGGTAGTATGAAGAAGCGAAACAAAAGAAAATTCACTGAGGAAGAGAAGCGTAAAGCCGTCAACGAGTACGTCAGTGGTAAGAGAAGTGCCGAAGAAATTGCAACGGAACTTGGAGTTATTCCTCAATACATCTACAACTGGCGAGTACGATTTGATGAACTTGCAAAGGGCGAGCACATTGCCTCTTTCGAAGCCCAAGGAGTTGACCCAAAGACGGCAAAACTTCTTACAGAGAAAGATGAAGAGCTTCGCGCCTACAAAGAAAAGGTTGCAGAGCTTTCGCTGCATGTGGACCTTTTAAAAAAACTGCACCCGACCTTACAACGTTCGACAAGTGCGAATGGGTACGCAGAAATCGTCAGAGCTTTAAAACCCTCAAAGAAGCCTGCAAAATGATTAAGATCTCACCATCGACCTATCATCGAGATCCCAAGGTCTCACGTGAGGAAAAGGCAGAGCAAGATGCTGACATCCGCCATCAGATCGAGCTGATCCGATTCGAGCATAGAAACACTGGCTATAGAACTCTCTTGAGACATCTAAAGCGTCGTGGAGTTAAAGTCGGAGAAACCCGCCTTCGCCGAGTTATGCAGGAGTTCCAGCTTCATATAAAGCCGAAGAAAAAGTTCGTCAGGACCACAGACTCGAATCACAAGAATCCAGTTCATCCAAACTTGTTAAAAGATCGAGAAGTCACGGACATCAACCAGGTATGGGTCGCCGACATCACCTACATTCGGATTCAAACAGGCTTTGTTTTTCTAGCTGTGATCTTGGATCTCTATTCGCGCAAAGTGGTTGGGTGGGCTATTTCTCAAAGGATTGATCACAAGTTGGCTTTGTCTGCTTTGTTAATGGCGATCCGTCGAAGAAAGCCACCTAAAGGCGTGATTCATCACACTGATCGAGGTGTGCAATATCTTTGTGAGCGGTACATGAAAGTACTTTCTCGCTGGGGATTTCAGGCGTCGCACTCGGCAAAGGGAAATCCCTATGACAATGCTTTTGCTGAAAGATTCATGAGGACTTTGAAGTACGATGAAGTCTATCTTTGGAACTACAAGACAATCCTTGACGTGATCGAGAGAGTTCCGTATTTCATCGAGGAAGTTTACAATAAGAAGAGATTGCACTCTTCGCTGGACTACTTGAGTCCTGAAGAGTTCGAAGAAGAAATTGAAGTTAATCCGTTGGCTAGGCAGCCCTTGAAACTTTGATCTTATGTTCGTGTCTCACAAAACGACCGCACTTCATTGTGATCTTTTAGTAAATCCCAAACTTCACAGAAATCTTTAATATTTCGATTCAAACGAGAAAGTTCGGTTGCAACTATCAAATTGATTCGGCCAAGCTTAACATCTGTAAGCATTCGTAAAAATTCAGGACGGCCTTTCATATTTTTAGCGGACTTGCCTTCGTCACAATAAATATCAACCAAGGTACCCCAATTGGATTCACGCTTGTTTTGAAATTCAATATATTCAAGTAAACGATTTTTCTGTGACACCAATGACCCATCTTGAATACGGGCCTGCTCCTCAGTCGATACCCTAATATAAATTCCAACACGTTTCATGCGGCCTCCTTGATGACCGTTGTATCGTCGACTTGATTTGTTAACTCGTCAATTTCAAGCAACGCCTTTACCAGTTGCACAATCTTCATTTCGTACTCAGCTTGTTTTAAATTCACTTTAACAACTTCGACTTCAAAATCATCCAAGTCATATTTTTTCAGCATTCATTATTTTTTATTTTCATAACAGCACCTCCCTTGTTACCTCATATAATTTCAAGATCAGAGCCATGTCTCATCACCCCGGTTCCTGACCACCCCCAACCACTCGTTGGGTGGGGGTGGTCAGGAAAAAACTCGTTTTAGGGGTGGTGAGACGTGGCGGCGCTTAAGTGTTGAACTTTGTTTTGGAAAAAGGTTTTTTGAAATGGTGAAATTTGAAAAATTATAATGAGACGGCTGTCTCTTTATCGTCTCGTTAAAAATGGAATAAATATAAAACATAAGGGTGGCGGAAGTTCGCCACCCCAGATTTTGAAGAAGACTATAGAAATTATAGATTTATGAATTTTCTAGAGACTGGCGGTCATCCGCCACTGGCGACAAAAAAAATCGCCATGCAGTTATTTAGGGTTAAAATCAAAATTGTTCATTCCAATAACGCCAGAGTACTCCAAAAACTATCTCACCGGCAAAGACTTCAAGCACGAAGATCGAAAGGAAATATCTGTTTCGAAGTCTTTACCAAATGTTTGATGAAGGGTTGAAGTAGTTCGATCCAATTCACCTGTTACGTCAATGTAATTCATGTCTGCGAGCAGTGCCGCAATAGCATCAATTATTAAATGCTCTCGGTGATAGGCAAAGCCTTTACCCTTTAGCTCAGTAGGAAGCGCCCATCGATTCTTATTTCTCTCTTTTAAAATGTAAGCGTAGCTATGGATTGCGTGACTGAGTTCATGTGCCAGGATAAATCTAAGAGTTTGGTATTCAGAAGAACCGACAGTAATACTTTTTGTTTTCGAATTTGTGGCTAAATTCTTGATAAATTCGGGATTAACGAACAATACAAATGCCTCACCGCTTAGAATACAGAGCGCTTCACAGCCCCCAATCATTTCACCAAAGACAGATGGGATATACATTTGCTTGCCGCGAAATGCAGGATGCGATTGCATTTCACGCAATACCGTTTCTACAATCCCTAGTTCAGGCTGTTTTTTCAAAGTTTCAGTCCATGATGAATTCAACCAGCTTTCTAGCTCGCTAAATCGCTTTTCAGTCGAGCCACGGTCAAATTTTTTCCCCTTCGATAGCGTTTCAGCTTGCCAATATATCCAACGGTCAAAGTTTTTAGAATTGGTAAATAAATCGAGATAACGCCGCGCCTTTCCTTGAATCTCCTCCTGGCTTCTAACGCCACACTCAGATCGAAGATCGATCGCCAATACTGTTGACGACAAGGCAAAGATTGTCACGAAAAGGAAACTTAAAATAGAATGGTGAGTTTTCTTCTTCATCTGATCAATCTAGATGCAATATCCATGCGTGGAAATCATTCATCGCTACTGGGCTACAAATGTAGCCGGATATTCATTCTTCTACTTATTGCCAAGTCAATTATAAACCTGCCTATACCTCCTTATCTCAAAATGAGACGTCTAGGTAATAGTTGCAACATGATATCAAATTTGATATCATGTTTTCTATGAGTAAGACCGAGAAGCTATTGGCAAAACTTAAAAATGGGACGATCTCAGCCCAGGAATTGAGAACGCTTTTAGGTCAACTCGGATGGATTTTAGCTAGACAAAAAGGTTCTCACGAACAGTGGCTAAAGAATGGCAAAGTGATAACTCTTGCCACCCATTCGAAAGATTTAAAACCGTATCAAATAAAACAAGTATCAAAGGCGCTGGAGGAATAATGGCATTACCTAAAAAAATAAAAGAGCTGATCCCTTACTACTCTTATAACATTCATTTTTCAGATGAAGACAAAGCCTATGTTGTATCTGTGGATGAGCTGACAGGCTGCATGACTCATGGAGATTCTGCAGCGGAAGCTTTAGAAATGGCACACGAGGCAGTTGAGGGCCATCTCGAAGTTTTGATTTCACAAAAACACGATATCCCAGAGCCTATTGCAAAAATTAAGGCGAGCGGTGATTTTCTTGTAAGAAGCAATCCTGAACTTCATCAAAAGCTTATACGTAAATCCCATCAAGAGGGTTACAAAAGCCTAAATAAATTTGTCGTCGACAAGCTTGAGGAAATTGTTGAAAAGTAAACGGCTTGGTTTTCTATGATCTTTTCGTATTTTGTCGAACAAAGGCCTCTGAAGTTCCAATTTTAATAGCTGTTTTTGAAGGTGAACCATACTTTAAAACCAATTTTCGTAGATCGCCAGGCAGCAAAGCCTTTGGTTCCGCCACCTCGTCGACCTCCAACTCAAATAAAATCGACCTTGCACCAAAAACCGGTTCTTCTACTTCGGCGACTCGCGCACCATTTCCGACAGTACTGGCTCTTCTCTGGTTCTACTTGAGTCAGCTTGCCTTTAGAAAGGTAAATCCAAATTCGAACTGAGCCCCACAAGCCGCCGCGATTTTAGATAAAAATGGGATGGATGGTGTTCTCTTATCCGATCCACTTTCAAGACGCGCAATAACACTTTGGGACGTCCCAACTTTTTTAGCCAACTGAGCCTGCGTTAAATCCGCCTTTAATCGCGCTGATCTGACAGCATGAGCAATAGCTGTTTTTGAACTTTCCTCTTCGTAATGCATGCGAACACTTGGGTCTTTAAGCAACTTTTTGAAAAAGTCTTTTCCTGATTTTGTGTTTTTCATAATCCTAAAACCTCCTTCATTCTTTTTTCAGCCAGATCAAGATCATTCAATGGAGTCTTCTGCGTTGTCTTTTTAAAAACGTGCAGCCAAATCATCGTTTGCGATTCAACTATCACATAGGCGATCCTATAGCCTCCACCTGGAGTATTAAACTTAATCTCCCAAATTTTTCCCCTGAGTGGTTTAAACTGAACTCTCGGACAATCGAGTCCATATTTTTCAATCCCGTCAAAGACATCAGCAAAACGAGCTTGATCGGCTTTGGGTAAATCTGTGATAAAGTCTTCAATGGGCGATGAGCCTCTTTTAGATTGATAGAATTCAATTTTCATCTATTTTTATTATAGCCAAATGGCTATAAATTGCAAGATTTAATATTTTGCCTAATGAAAGCTTCTAATGCTCCGACTGCAAGAGCTGCTTTTCTAGGGACCCATACTTTGAAATCAATTTTAGCACATCTCTAGGGATCAAAGCCTTAGGTTCCGCTGCTTCATCGACCTCCAGCTCAAATAAAATCGCTTTCACGCCAAAAAGCGGTTCTTCTACTTCGGCGACTCGTGCGCCAAGTAAAATTTACACAAATTGGCAACATACTGTAATCATTTATCCCCCCAGCTCCCTCTTGAAAGTGCGGCCTTGATCTTGACATTACTTAAAGATAATATTACTTATAGGTTATATGTGGACCGTTGAAATAGCCCGATCGGCAGAAAAAGAATTAAAAAAAGCTCCTATGGAAATTCGCAATTCTTTCGATGCTTGGAAAAATTTGATTGAACAGTATGGGCCAGCTGGAATTGGGCGAATCAATGGTTACTGGGACCATGCTTTAAAAGGTGAATGGAAAGGAGCACGATCCTCCTCTTTAAATCAACAATGGCGAGTGATTTATTTAGTAGAAGGACGTTCCGTCAAAATCCTAGTTTTAAAAATTACGCCCCATGATTACAGGAGAAAATGATGTCGACAGGGAAAAAAATAAAAGAACTATTAAAAAATGAAGAATTTGTTCCCGCAAAGAAATATGGTCAATTGACCCCCGGCAAGGCATTAAGAATTTATCGTGAATTACAAGGTATGACCCAAGCTGGTTTGGCCAAAAAATCTGGCCTTAAACAGGCTACAATTTCGTCGCTTGAGCACGACAGAGTTGTTATGGGAATTGATCGTGCAAAAGCTTTGGCTCTGGCTTTAAAGATCCATCCCTCGGTATTGGCTTTTGCAGATTGGAACTCAGAATTTGGGGCTGCTTGAGTTTTCATGAAACCCCCAAGCCATTCAACTCAAGATTATTTTAATAGGAACCAAACCTCTTATTTGGTGACGAATTCATACCCAACTTCGCGGATAAGCCGCGTTAATTCAGTGATTTTTGGATTTCAAATTTTAAAAAATAGAATTTATTTTTCCGATGCCGTGAAAAACGGTCGGAGGCACACCTGCGCCTAAAATTCGTCGTCTACCTATCACTTTTCTTGTGAGTGGTTAAACCAGAGCGAGCTCACAGTCTGGGCTCCTGGATAGTTTTGATAATGGAGTCCATCAAACTCCGACGGAGAGATAGTTTCCTGCAACTTCTCTTGCAGGCGAGCTATGCAGTTGTCAAAGATCGCTAACTTTATCCACATTTACGCTGTGGAAAAAATACGAGCAGAATTAAAGCCGGGGAACTGCCAACCCTCTATCTTCTTGATCACCTCCTTAAATTCTTCACTGACCCTCAAGACAAGACCTTGTGCTGTCTTCACAAGTCTTCCTGGGATAAACATAAAGTCGTCTCTGATTTTTTTTGCAAACCCTGGATGGTCAGTGAGTTTAATAACGCGAGAATGAAATTTTCACTCTTGATCAAAGTGAAATTGATAAAAGAAATCCATCTTGGGACGTTACGTCTGGATCTGAGAATTTCAGAATTTTAAAATTCGTATCGCCAAGTTTACCTGTACTAGCAGTAACTGAGGCAAAAGACTCTTTTCCCGTCATAGGATCTAGAATTCTAATATTCAAATTTGAGTTAGATGAAGCTTGACGTTCAATACCAGTAATAACAACGGCATGGGAGAAGCTTGGATTTGTATATAACAATTGAACAATCATTGGTTTTCCTGCGGAAAGACTTGATATTGCCTTTTGATGAAAATCATCAACCATACTTTCATTTTTTTGACTGTAGACTTCAGGCACTAAGTAAGTTGTAGTTTTTAATTGTGCAATTTCAGGAGCTAGCCATTGCAACATCCAAGGCAAATCATTGGGGTTGCTTC
>JBCECD010000301.1:0-8623 GCA_039206745.1 Bdellovibrio sp.
CGGCTGGAGCGATCAATCAGATTGCTTTTGCAGTGGGTTTGCAGGCGGGAGATGAGGTGGTGATGTGGGACCAGGAATATGCCAGTCATCTCTATCCGTGGAAGGCGGCTTGTGATCAGACCGGAGCTCATTTGAAGATTTTGAGTTCTGAAAAAAATCTGGAGACTCCAACAGAAAAGTATCTCGAGGCTTTAAGTCCTCGCACTAAAGTGGCAGCCTTCAGTTGGGTGCAATTTATGAGCGGAGCCCGCATGGATGTGCAGGCTGTTTTGCAGGAGTGCAAAAAAAGAGGTCTCTTTGTTTTTGTCGATATCATGCAGGGCTTGGGTATTCATCCCTGCAAAGTGTGGGAGTGGGGCGCTGATGCTGTGGCCGGAGGCAGTCATAAGTGGCTGGTCAGTCCGGTGGGAGTGGGTTACCTGGCTCTGCGCAAGGAGTGGGCTTTGCGTATGAAGCCTCATACTTATGGCGCTTACACCTATGGAACTTGTGATGACCCTTCGGACTTTGCCTGTGAGCCGAAGCGAGATGCGACCAAGTTTGAACCTGGGTCGAAGCAGGTTTTAGAGATCACGGCTTTAGGAGCTTCTTGTAATTTGATTCAAGAGGTGGGTGTGGAGCCTCTCGAGGCGGAGGCTTTGCATTGGGCTCAAACGCTGCGCCAAGGCCTGGAGGAAAGAGGATGTGCCGTGCAGGCACCTTTTTCCGGAAAGCACATTTCTCCCATGGTGAATTTTACTCCGGGAGAGACGGATTGGAGTCTGGAGGACCTGATGAAACGTCTCAGTCAGCAGCATGTGAACTTTGCTCGTCGCGGGCCGGGGCTGCGTCTGTCCACTCATGCTTTCACAACGGCAGAGGACATCGCAGCGGTTTTCCGCGCATTGAGTTCTTAGAGAGCCTATTTGCCAAAAACGTGTTGCAAGTATTCAGCAAAGGCTGGGAAGGCGATATTGCCGCAATGACCGCCATAAGGAAAGATCAGCGCGCGTTCTCCGAAAGTGTCTTGCAACCATGTGAGGTCGCTTTCTTTCAGTAAAAAATCATCTTGTGCATGAGCCAGGAAAATTTGCGGATTGGTTTTGATCATTTCAGCAAATTGATAGAGGCTGGATTCCTCATTGAGATCCTGGATTTGGTATTGCGAGCCTTTGGTTTTTTGCAGGTTTGGCAGGACAAAGTGATTCATGTAATCAGCAAAAGAAATAGCTCCTGCCTCATCGTAGCGGTTGTTGCGATGAAAGCGCGTGGCCGGTCGTTTTAGTATTTTCAGATCATGCACCTGTTGTGAGGCGAAGATGGTGTCTTTCAAGCTGGTGCGGAAGCTGCCGGCAATCAGATAGGCCAGATCTCGATTGGTGAATCCCAAGGTTTTGAGAATGCGTTCGAGATCAAGAGGAGTCGGTGGGCCTTGCAGAGAATTCAGCAGGTCCAAACCGACATCGGCCAGGCGACCCACGATATAAGCTTTGCGCCCGGCAGGAATATTGGAGCCGAACTCATACATCTCATCGAGTTTGTGAACCGCATAGATCAAGTCCACAGGGGGATTGATCAGAAGCACGCGGGACAGTTTCAACTGCTGACGAGAATCATCAATCCTTTTAACGAAGAGACTCTCCAAGGCCCCCAGAGAGTAGCCGGTCAAAGAAGTCGTTACCGGTTTTAAACCGTGCTCCGCGCGAAGAAATTTGTGAATTTTTACCAGAATCTTGTAGAGATCTTGCGCGTCCTGTTCAGGATGTCCAGGTAGAGCATTTACGCTACTTGAAACGGCAAAGGTCCAATTCAGAGGACTGGCGACGGTGACGACGTGATAGCCCAGGCCGTAGAGTCTTTCCGCCAACGCCAAGGACGTGTTGGAGGTATGAGAGGCTCCGGTTCCGGGAATGATGTAAATCAGAGGAGCCTTTTTATTCTTCTGCAATTGATAAGTGAATTTTGCAGTGCTGGCGTTTTCCACGAGGAAGATATTTTCACGTTGGGGTAGAAGCTGAATTTCTCCTCGGACGCTGCGATCTTGTTGCGGTTGAATCAGAATCGCCGAAGCCGTCATGGCCCAGGGATTTTCCAGAACCGGTGAGTACAACAGGGGTTGCACGGCAGAGGCGAAGGAAGTGATGACGGAAACGAAAATTAAAGTGGAGAAAAAGTTTCTCAAGGGCAGCTCCTCAAATATCAAGAGTGGCGGAGATTAAATTCTTTTTTCTCGAGTGACAACGGAAAGTTCTCCTGCTTTTGGGGCCAAATGAAAATGTTTCAGAAAGACTTGTGAGAAGAGCTCGCTCATTCGGGAAAATCCTTCGAGCTATAAAGTTTTCTCACATCTTAATTTGCCGAGACAGAGAGTTTTATCCTCTGCTAGAAGGATTGCCGTGGGGTGGAGATGAAAACAAGAGCTATGGAGTATTTGCTCATCGGGTTGAGCAGCTTGGTGATGACAGCTTGTGAAGAGCGTCGAGATTCTCCAGCGATGATGGTGGACACGGCGGTGATTTATGATGGAGACTCACGACAAGATCGGCTCCCAGCTTTTATTTCCGAGTCTTGGTATGAGTGGGGTTCCGCCGTTGCCATGCTGGTCAGTACTTCCAATTTGACTTTGCAGGCGGATGGAACTTGGTCTGTTTATTCACTTCCTTTGCATAAGAATTTTCCCCTGTGCTCTGACGAGAATTTTTTAACCCAGCCCACTCTGGGTTTTTGTTCAGGGACTTTGGTGGCTCCTGATGTTGTTTTAACCGCAGCCCACTGTGTTCAGCGCGCTGAAGACTGCTCAGAAACAGCTTTTCTGTTTGGTTGGGATCTTGCTAAGTCCTCTCAGCCTCGTATCACTCGTCAAGAGGTTTACAAATGCAAAAAGATTCTGCATTTCGAGTTGACCCGACGGGATGTGGACTACGCCTTGGTGCAATTAGATCGTCCTGTTGAGCATATCCGACCTCTTCCTGTTGCCCTGGAGCCCTCTATTTTGCGCCATGATTCCCTGGTGAGTTTGTCGTATCCTTTGGGATTGCCACTGAAGAAAGATCAGGCTCGAGTTCTGAACAATGATGAAGGCAAGGCCTCGTTCTCTGTCGAAGTCGATACCTTTCATGGGAGTTCTGGTTCTCCGCTTTTAAATACTCGCGGAGAGATTGTCGGGATTTTAGTGCGAGGACAGGACGATATCACTGAGGACGATCAATACCGTGTTCAGTCTGAAGGCGGCTGTGTGAACTTCCACCGCTGCGAAAATGGCTCTTGTTGGGGTGAGACCTATTTTAAAACCTCTCGAATGTCAGAGGCTGCACGCAGGATTCTTCGACCGGCGGAGTAGAGATTCGGGTTACATAATTTTTTATCAAGAAACTGCTGTTAAACTTTGGTTAGGTGAAGGCGCTAATAGTGCGATTTGTTGCTCATCTAACAAGCAGAATATTTTTGAATTCTAAACAATCTGACTATTGTTTGATCAGTTCGGGATGTGTTTCATTTTTATATAAACAAAAAAAATTATCTTATATTTATAAACAGAAAATTCTTCCGAAAGAGAAAACATGAGCGGAGGTTGATCGTGAAATCTTGGTTGATATGTTTTTGCATGATTGGATTTTTATTTTTTGGTTTACGAGCAGGAGCGGATTACTGTGATGATGAAAATAACTTTATCTATCAGCAATTGTCGAACTCGTGCTCAAGTGCCTCCTGTGCGACCACTGGATATACATGTCAGGGTGTTAACATTGTAATTCAGCCTTATATGGGGATACTATATTTTTCCACAACATTTACAGGATGCCTGTCACCTTATCCTACTAACGTGGGGTATGCCACAAATTATAGAACATGTTCGCAGAACAATGGCAGATCTATTGCGAAGAAGAAAGAAATGACGGCGATCTTGAGGCCTCAGATTGCCTGCGGATCTGTGGTTCGAGTTGAGGAGCAGGTGCTTGGTGAAAGAGTTCCGCTAACAGGAACTTCTTTTGATTTGATGTATTCGTCAACTTTTGTGTTAGGGAGAAAGTCGGTCTATAGAGGGCAGATTGATCTAAGTGGTAGCACTATTAATACAGATATTACATCTTTTGATGTAACAATACAGGCGGATGGTCTACCGATTGCTACACACTCTATTCCCAATACGACTCCCAATTATAGTCTTCCGATAGCGTGGGATGGTAAGGATGCTCTTGGGGCAGAAATCCAAGGCTCGAAAAGATTTTCTGTTGAGGTAACAGAGAATCATACACTTTTTCCTGTAACGATACCGTCAAAGTTATACTTAGGAAGTTTTAGATCTAAAGTTTTAGGACTGGGAGGATGGGTTCCCTCCATAATGAAATTCTACGATATTGGCAATGCCAGTTTTGTCGAGATGGATGGTAATATCACAAAAGTTGTCGCGAAAAGCTTTGCAACCGGTCAAATATATGTTGCTTCTCGTGACGCCTCTCAGATTTACATTTTTGACTCTGTTTCAGGTCTTCATTTGATGACGAAGACAGGGCTAACAGGAGCAACTCTTTTTACATTTAATTATGACTCTGCGGGGCGGTTATCTAGTATTAGCGAACCTTTCGGACGACTTACTTTATTTAATCGAAACTCTGGGGGCAGTTTGATATCAGTGACCTCCCCCAAAGGACAGATCTCCAATGTAAGCCTGGATGCCGAAGGGTATCTTGCAAGTCTTGTGAATCCTAATATGGAAACTTACAGTTTTTCTTATACTCCGCTCGGCCTATTGCTCAGTTTTCAAAAACCAACTGGGTTTGTAAGCAATTTTACTTATGACTCTGACGGTAATTTAATTAAGGATGCTCATTCAGGGGGGTATTTTTTTGATCTCGTAAAAACTATTAATCCTTCTTACACTTATCAGATAAATCAGGTCAGTGCTTTAGGAAGAACCAAAACTATTAAAACAAAGATTACAAATGGTACAACGAATACGAGCACCAGTACCCGAAGAGAACTCACTGAGCCTAATGGTTTGGCTTCGATATTAGAATATAATCTGAATAACGGAGATATAAATGTGTGGGAGAATGCGGGGGGAGTCACTGTTACAGCCGGTTACTCCGGTATTCCCCGTTTTACACAGATGAGTTCGTATCCGCTATCGGAAAGTTATAATGATCCAAATGCCGGGTATAATTATTCAATTCAGAATTCCTATGCGGTAACGCTCTCGAATGCTAGTGATATTTTTTCGATTGCTTCTTGGACTTATACCTCTTCAAAATATGGATATCTTACGAAGATAACGACTTCATATAACCCTTCGTTAAAACTTTTCACATCTACTTCATATTTGGGTAGAACTCAGGCAACAGGAATAGATTCTTATGAAAGGGTGATTTCGCAAAAAAATGGAAGTCTTGATTCGACAAATTATACCTATACAAATGAATACTTAACTTCAATACAACAGGGAAGTCGAACCACTACACTAAGCTATGACCCTGTATCAGGATTTTTGACAGGAATTTTGGATCCGAATAGTCAGTCCTATCTTTTTGTTAATGACGACACTGGTCGAGTCGTTTCAAAAATTTTGCCCGACAGTCGTGTGATAGGTTATGGGTACGATGCCAATGGTAATTTGACTTCAATTACTCCACCGGGTCGGCCTGCTCATTTAATGAGTATCAATTCTCATGAGATGATAGGAAGCTATGTACCCCCAGCTTTGTCGGGAATTCCCAATGTTGCAACATCGTATACCTATAATTTAGACAAGCAGCTTACGCAGATCAGTCGGCCTGATGGGACTAGCATTAATTATAACTACAATGCTGCCACTGGATTGATGAACTCTTTCTCTACACCAGAGGGAACGTTTGCGTTATCTTATAATAGCTTGAATAAAAAGGCTTCGGCTGTAACAGCTCCCAACGGCAATATTACTGAAATGACTTATGCCGGATGGGTTTTGCGAGGAACTAAATCTTATAATCCTTCGACATCTCGCCAAGATACCTATCGAAGACTCTGGTCTACACGAGGACTTATTACTTCAGATGAAGTCATTTCTGAGATGGGGACTTCGTCTGTGAGCTATGTATACGATGCTGATGAACGTCTTAAGCAAGCTGGGGATATGGTTTTGACAATAGATGTTCCTAATGGTCTGTTGACCGAAGCTTCTATTGGAAGTGGGGTTCAGCAGGTAAAAGACTTATATACTTATAACAATTATGGGGAGATAATTGCATATCAAGTTGAGCGAGATACAACCGTACTTTATAGTCTTTTATTAGGACGTGATGCGAGTGGGCGTATCGTGAGTAAGACAGAGTCTATGAATGGTGTAACAGAAGCTTTTGCTTATGATATGGATAGTACTGGTCGCTTAATTGAGGTTCAGAAAAATTCCTCTGTTATTTCAAGCTATCTCTATGATGTTAATAGCAATCGAAATGGTGGTTTTGTGGGGGCTCAGCCTACATCTGCCACTTATAACAATCAAGATCGGCTTTTAACATACAACACCTTGTCTTTCTCCTATAATGCCAATGGGGATTTAGTTGGGAAGACCAATAATACTTTGGGACAATCGACCTCATATCAATACGATGTTTTCGGTAATCTGAAGCAAGTTGTTTTAATGAATGCAGATGTTGTTCAGTATGAAGTTGATGCTTTGAATCGCCGTATTGGGAAAAAAGTGAACGGTGTACTGCAGAAGAGATGGATCTACATGGATCAATATCGTATTGCTGCAGAATTGACCGCGTCAGGAGCAGTCTCGAAAAGGTTTGTCTATGGTTCCAAAGGAAATATTCCTGACTATTTTATATCTGGTGGAGAGAGTTACAGGATTATTTCAGATCAATTGGGTTCTCCGCGACTTGTGATTAAGATTTCAGATGGAACGGTGATGCATCGAATGAGGCATGACGAATTCGGTCGAGTGGTTGAAGATACCAATCCAGGTTATTTGCCATTTGGATTTGCGGGCGGGCTTTATGATCCGGAGACAGGACTCGTTCGGTTCGGAGCGAGGGACTACGATCCTGAAATAGGTAGATGGACTTCTAAAGACCCTATTTTATTTGGAGGGGGTGACACGAACCTTTACGGATACGTGCAAAACGACCCAGTAAATTGGGTTGACCCAAGCGGTTTAAAAATTGCTTATGGTGATAGTCAGTCTAGGGCATTGTTGCAACCTCTTATTGAGCAACTAATGCAGTCTCCCGCTGGTGCAGCTTTGGTAAATCAACTTGAGTCCTCCAGCGCAACATACACATTAAATGCTGTATCCGGCGGTCCTTCGTCACCGGGAAATGCCTTTAGGCCAATTGTTCCGGGAGCTAATGGTTCAGTGAATGTGGATATGTGTCCGAATGTGGGTATCAGTACGAATAGAGGAGTTCAGGCCGCGTCACCGCTGCGTATTTTGGCGCATGAGTTAGGGCATCTTACTGGAACAAGGGATAATGGACCTGGACGAATGAATAACGTCAATAGATATGAAAATCCAATTATGACTCCCATTGATGGGCTTATTCGGACATCATATTAGGAGGGAGATTTTATGAAAAAATCATTGTGTCTATTCCTTTGTATTTACAGCTTTATTCCAGCTTTGGCTTTTGGTTGTTTTGCTCCAAAACCTGAACAGGTAGTTGCGCCGGAGATTCTGGTAAAGAAGGCAGAGAGTATCTACTTAGGTGAAGCGATTGGGGCTAGTGCAAAAGGAATAGTTGATTTTAAGGTTGTCGAAACTCTCAAAGGCAAAAAAAAGAACAAGATACATATTGAGGCAATGCTTGGGACGCTAAAAGATACAGACTTCAACAAGCACGAACAAGTTGAGTTTTGGCAGCCTTCGGGCGGCAGAATGCAAATCGAGCCAAGTTGTGACATCAACCCTCATTTTGAAAAAGGCAAGAAGTACCTACTTGTTATGGGTAAGCCTTATCACGTTAAGAGCTTTGAGTTGATATTGGATAAGAATGATAAGTGGCTCAAGGAGGTTAAGGGGTATCTTCAGGCCAAATAACTTCAGTTATTGCGCATGACCAACTATCTGATTTTGCGATAGCTGAATGGACGAACTCTAGTTCACAAATCCCGTGCCTAAAACGAACCCAGAATTCTAAAAAAGTTCTGGGTTTTCATTTTTGAAAATCGAAGGCAAAAATCACGAGTCTCAAAAATAGGCACGACTGTTTTTCAATCTCTCCCTTAAAGAACATCTCTCTTTTACTCTTGCGCTTTTCATTCGGATTTGTATGAGCCGACTGTCTAAACATTGTACGCTGGGCATAAGCCGCGTTCTTGTTTTATCAGCAAGAGTTCTTAGTATGGATTAATGCAACCAGAAAAACCCACACCTACCGTTATGTTGTGGAAAAACGCAACGGCAAGGCGCGTGTGGAGTTTCCGGCTAAAGATGAGTGGCAGGTGTAAGTCAAGAATGCGGCTTATGGCCAGCGTACGTCTCATTTTGAATATTTTCTATATTTCTACAATAATATCATATGTTTAACATTTTATATGTTGTAAAAATTTAGTGAAAAATACTAAAATAGCAAAATGCATGCATTGTTATTTATTAGTAAAAAATGCTAAAATATTGAAATGCAAAATAGTACTAATAAGCACGAAAAATTGCGAGATTACATAG
>JBCECD010000302.1:0-3084 GCA_039206745.1 Bdellovibrio sp.
TGACTCCGAAGAGTATCATGCCGAACTATCCATGGTTGGCGGATAAAGATGTGGTCTTCATCAGCTTGCGCAAAAAACTTTCTGTCATGAAGCTCTTAGGAGTTCCTTATGCAGAAGACGTGATTGCGAATGCGGATATTCACGCACAAAAAGAAGCTCAAGCAGTCGCGGCGGATCTCGAAGCCAATGGCGCACCAAAAGGCCTGGCTAAGAAAGAAATCGTGGCTTTGATCGCATACCTTCAGGCCCTTGGTCAGAAAGGAAAGACACAATGAAACAAGACGGATTGAAGTTTTTTACCGACACACAAATGACATCCTTAGGATTGATCATATTCTTTGTGTTCTTTGCCGGTGTCTTATTATGGGTGTTCCGCAAATCCAGCGGAACCCTCTACTCTAAAATGGAAAATATGCCCTTGAAGGACGGAGAATAATATGAGCAGCAATCAGGAAAAATTCCATGAATATGACGGTATTATCGAGCACGATAATCCTCTGCCAATGTGGTGGTTGTGGACGTTTTTTATTACCATCATCTTCGCTTTCATTTACTATATTCATTATGAATTAGCGGGTGGACTCACTCTTCAAGACGAACTGAAAATCGCGATGAGTGAATTGAATAAAACAAAGGCCGCAGCTACTTCCGCCGCTCCAATGGAGACCGAAGACTCTTTGATGGAGGCTTTCAGCAAGAACGGCGTGCTAGCAGCAGGAGCCGCTCAATTCGAGACCAAATGTGCATCTTGCCATGGTCAGAATTTAGAAGGCTTGATCGGCCCCAATCTGGTTGATAAATACTGGATCCACGGGGCGGGCACTCGCATGGACATCGTGAAGGTGATCCGTGAAGGTGTTGCTGAAAAGGGCATGCCACCTTGGGGGCCTGTGATGAAAAGAGATGAAATATATGCTGCTGCGGCATTCATTCTTTCCAAAAAGGGCACAAATCCTCAAGGCGGCAAAGAGCCTCAAGGAAGCCCTGTAGAAGATTACTTAAGCAAATAGGTGAAGTATGAGCAGCTTAGATCCCGGAAAATTAACCAGTGTTGATGAGCATGGTGATCGACTTTACATTATCCCCGCCGAAGTGCGGGGATTTTTTCGTCGACATCGTGACTGGACTCAAATTGTTCTGCTCATCATCTTTCTATTGATCCCTTGGACGACGATCAACGGACACCAGACTATTCTGATCAACATTCCAGATCGAGAGTTTGCTTTATTCGGAGTTCTATTCCGGGCTCATGATGTTCCTCTTTTATTTTTTATTCTCGGCGCTCTCACTCTCGGATTGGCATTTGTCACTTCTATCTGGGGGCGCGTCTGGTGTGGCTGGGCCTGCCCACAAACTGTCTTTATCGACGCCGTCTACCGCCGTATCGAACAATGGGTGGAAGGCTCTTATATCAAACGCCGCCAATTGCGTGACGGACCTATGACCTCTGAAAAGGCGGCAAAAAAAACGCTCAAATGGATTCTGTTCACAATCGTTTCTTCTTTGATTGCTCACAGTTTTATTGCTTACTTTGTGGGAGCTAAAGAGTTGGTGGAGATGACTCAACACGCTCCTTCGGAGAACTTCACTTACTTCTCTTTGGTATTGGTTTTTACGGCGTTGATTCTTTTTGACTTTGCCTGGTTCCGGGAACAGTTTTGCGTGATTATGTGCCCTTACGGACGTATTCAGTCCGTTCTTCTCGATCAGAAATCCCTCGCCGTGGTCTATGATGTGACGCGTGGCGAACCTCGTCGCGGGGCCGCGAAAGACGGCGAAAAAACCGGCGACTGCGTTGCCTGCAATCGCTGTGTGCAAGTCTGTCCTACTGGCATTGATATTCGCAACGGTTTACAGATGGAGTGCATCGCCTGCACATCCTGCGTGGATGCCTGCGATGAAATCATGGAGAAAGTGAAAAAGCCCAAAGGACTTATTCGCTACGACACCCTGGATGGCAGCCCTATTTCTCTCTTAAAACCTCGTTCTTTACTCTATATGGGAGCTATCTTTGCTCTGTTAGGTGGTTTGACTTACTCAGTCGCCACGCGTTCTCCGGCGCATTTGACAGTGCTCAGGGGAGCCGGCCTTCCCTATTCTTACGTCAAAAATGTGCAAAATACGGATCTGATCCTGAATCAATTCCGTCTGCATATTCAAAACCAGAGTGAGATCCCGGCTCTTTATCAACTCAGTCTGCCAGCGGAATTATTGGCTCAGGGTGTGGAGTTCAGCGTTGCGGAGAATCCGTTGAACCTGAATGCGGGTGAGTCCCGTGAATGGTATTTCTTTGTGCGCGTCCCTCCGACTCTGTTCATACCTTCTGGACAGATTAAAACTCAATTGACAGTCAAAGATCTCAAAGAGAATTCCTCTTTTGAAACACAGCGGGAGTTGATCTTGGTAGGCCCTAAAGAATGACCTCCACCGCGTTGCTGGCCTTGGGCATCCTTTCCGCTAGTTTCTTCGGCAGTTGGCACTGCGCAGGAATGTGTGGGCCTATTGCCACTCTGATGAGCACGCGCAAAAGTCTTTGGACTTACCATGCCGGTCGCATGATCTCTTACACCGCGCTCGGGGCTTTAAGTGGAGCCTTGGGACAATTTTTCTTAAACAGTGAATTTGTAACTTTGCGCTGGATTTCCACCAGTGTACTGGCTGGGCTCCTCTTGATTGCAGGCGTGGCTTTGATTTTTCCCTCATGGGAAAAATTCGTGCCGCAGGGATGGAGTCACTCCCTCCTCCATGTTCTGCGCCGACTACAAAGCTTTCATCTCGCTCGCTCCGGATTTACAGTGGGTCTGCTCACTGCTCTTTTGCCTTGCGGTTGGCTTTATACTTACGTGATGGCGGCCTTGGCCACCAAAAGCCCGTGGGCAGGAGCTTTGACGATGTTTCTGTTTTGGCTGGGCGGCCTTCCCACTTTAAGCGCTGTCCCTTATATGATCCGCTCCACCATTCAGGCTTCAGGCCTGCGCCATCAAAGAATCGCGGGTGGCGTGCTGGTGGCCGCAGGACTCTACTCTCTGGTTAGCTTTATGTGGATGCACTAACTGTGACAGCCGACATATATCGAGACCAATT
>JBCECD010000302.1:3094-5749 GCA_039206745.1 Bdellovibrio sp.
TCTTAGGCTTAAAGGAAGCCCTCTTTTGCGGCTTAAGGGAGACTCTATGAAGAATTCTCTGACGACTCGACACTTCATCATGATCATGGCAGCTTTGTGTATAGGATGGATAGGATGCGCGAGCAAGCCTCCTACGTATGAACCTATCTCGACCAATCTAAATCCGACGACAGAAATCGAACGCACAGAAGAGTTACTGCGAGATGCACGCAACGAGCAAGTCGACGTTCTGGCTCCGAAAAGCTATGCCGAGGCTCGCAAAGCTTTGGATCGAGCGCAGTCACAGAAAGAGGCCGGTAAATCCAATGAAGATATTTTGGAAAACGTCTCCTATGCCCGAGGCTGGTTGAACGAGGCGCAAAGCAAGGCAGAGATTTCTCAAACCTCCATGAAGAACATCACCGCCGCCCGCGCCGGAGCTCTGCAGGCAGGTGCACCGCAAATAATCTCTAAAGACTGGAAAGATGCCGAAAAAGAACTTGAAAGTATCACTTCGTCTATCGAAAAAGGAAGTTTGAGTCCAGCTGAAAAACGCGGCCCGGATCTCACCACTCGCTATCAAGAATTAGAAGTGATGGCTGTCACCCGCTCGGCCTTAGGCAAAGCCTACGAAAATATCGAGAAAGCAAAAAAACAGGAGGCTGACAAAAAAGCTCCTAAAACTTACGGGCTGGCCTTGATGAAATATCAAAATGCCGAAAAGATCATTCGCGACAATCCTAAAAATGTCGACGTAATCAATCCCGCCGCTGAAGCCGCCACCAAAGAATCTCTGCGTCTTTTGGGCATCGCCGGGCAAGTCAGTGCCGGCAACAGTGAAGACTTGGTGCTTATCGCCGAAAGACAGCAGCGTACGATTTCCAACCTGCAAAGTGAATATTCCAATACTGAAAAGGAATTGAAAGTCTCACGACAAGAGCTGGTACAAAGACAAAATGAACTCGAAAGAAATCAAGCTCTGGTTGAAAAGGCCGCCGCTGTTCGTAGTCAATTCCAGCCCCATGAGGCTGAGGTCTACACTGAGAATGGCAAAGTGATGGTACGCCTGAAAGGTCTGAGCTTTGCCGCCAATCAAGCGCAGCTCGGGCCTCGCAATCAAGCTCTCTTAAAGAAGGTGGAAACCGCTCTGAATGATGTCAATCCTTCGCGGGTGGTGATTGAAGGACATACTGATGCCACCGGCTCTCCTGAAAAAAACCGCGACCTTTCACAGAAAAGAGCTCAGGCAGTCGAACAATATTTAGTCTCCAAGGGAGCCTTGGCAGAGGAACAAATTGAGACGGTGGGAGTGGGACCTGAAAAGCCCATTAGCGATAACACAACGGCACAGGGACGGGCGCAGAATCGTCGCATCGACCTTGTGATTGAAACCCAATAGGAGGTGTTTATGAACCCTTTAATACCACGTCCTGATTGGACAGACTTAAAACGAGAACTCACTGAGAGATGGCGGGAACAGAAATCGAGGTCCATGATGGACACCTTCGAACAAAAGGTGGGGGCCGTCTTTGAGGAGGTGAGCGAAAAGTTATCCGAGATGACTTCGCGCTATCACCTCTATGAGGAGCCGCACGAAACAGAAGCCGAGGTCTCAAAAGAGGAATCCGAGCGGGTCTTGGAGCTGAGTCCCCCGAAGTTTCCCCAAGATGAAAAGCCTTCCAAATATGAGTCGATCTCCAACTAAGATCCCCTGCCCGCCACTTGCAACTCCCTGCCACAAGGCAGGGAGTCTAAAAATTCCGCAAAGCTCTCAAATAGCTTTCATCTATTCTTATTTGTAATGTATAGATTTTTTCTATGTATATTATAGAAAAAGACAAGTGTTCACCGCCCTTATTACTAGATATTCTGAAGGGGAACTAGTGATGAGCCAAAGGAGGACTCCATGAGAACACAATCATCCCCATCATCTCGAGAATCCCACAGTTTGAGCGCTGTTAAAATTGAACAAGCTGACTCCGCCACTGTGGTTGAGACTCTCAAAAAAACTCTTGCTGATGCTTACATCCTGCAATTGAAAACCCAAAACTTCCACTGGAATGTGGAAGGCCCCCTGTTCTTCTCTTTGCACAAGCTTTTTGAAGAGCAGTATAATGAGATCGCCGGCTTCGTTGATCGCTGCGCGGAAGTGTTGCGCGCCTTGAAATGCAAAGCTCCCGGCTCTTTCCGCGAATTTCAAGAGCTGGCTTCCATCCAGGAAGTTCCTGACAAATGCAATTGCAATCAGATGATCGAGATTCTCAGCCAGGATCACACCAACATGGCTATCGCCTTAAAATCCCGCTTGGAAGCCGCCGAAGATGCGGAAGAAACCAGTGCCGTGACTCTGTATGAAGATATGATCGGATTCCATGAAAAAGCGGCCTGGATGATCCGCAGTCATAAGTCGTAATTGAGGAGCTAATCTATGAGCAGTGCTTCGTTAGGCCTTATTGCAGGAGTGATCACCGGAGCTTCCACCATGGTGGGGGCTCTGCCGATCCTCAAAAAAGAATCCAAAGGATGGAATCCCTGGCGCAGTCTTAATCTCGATTTTGCGATCGGGATGATGCTGGCGGCGGCGGCCTTTAATCTTATTGGTCCTGCTTACCAGAGTGCCTCCACCGTCACAGGTGTTTCTCTGGCTCTTTTCCTAGGCATTGCTTCGATTTATTC
>JBCECD010000302.1:5759-8374 GCA_039206745.1 Bdellovibrio sp.
GGCTTCGCCAAAATCTGCCATGCATCGTCGCGCTTTGCTCTTTGTCACCGCGATGATGCTGCACAACTTACCTGAGGGCCTGGCTTCCGGGGCCGCTTTGAGTGCAGACTCTCTTTCTCAGGCGAATGGATGGACGGTGGTCGGCGCGATCGTCTTTCAAAATTTCCCAGAGGGATTGGCAACAGCGGCGGCTTTTTTGTCAATCGGACTTTCGCGCAGGGCCGCTTTCGCTGGCGCTGTCTTAACCGGAGTGATGGAAATTCTCGGCGGTGCCCTCGGAGGACTGTTTGCGTCCTGGACTTCAGCATCCCTTCCCTACATCCTGGCTTTCGCCGGCGGTGCAATGATCAGTGTCACCCTCGAAGAGATCTTCGTGAAGATTCGCGAGACCCAGATGCGATATCTTTGGCAGAAAGAATTTTTGATGGGAGCTCTCTGCGTGGTACTGATGAACTGGATCATCACATAAACCAGAGACCAGTTTCTCATCTTTTTGTCTTGCGACAGACTAGACAGCCTTCTCTTTAGACGTTTAGACTAGAGCCATGACTTTAACAGCACTACAAACACTCGCTTTCGCAGCCCTGGTTGTCTACTTTGGTCGTTTTCTAAAACAGAAAATCCATTTTATCGACAAATACAATCTTCCCTCCCCTGTCATCGGGGGATTTATAGTAGCCTTTGCACTGGCTGTTCTCAAAACTTATGACATTTTTGAAATACAATTCACCAAGGCTTTCGAAGAGACCTTGATGATCGCCTTCTTTGCCTCCATTGGCTACTCTGCCTCTCTGAAGCTTTTGCGTGAGGGTGGTCGCACTGTTGTCTTCTTTCTATTGCTCACTGTTGGCGGCCTGCTTGTGCAAATTATTGCAGGTATTGGAGCTGCTCAACTGATGGGTCTGCCTCCTTTGATGGGAGTGCTCACCGGAGCGGTTTCTTTGACAGGAGGTCCAGGCACCGCCTTAGCCTTCGGTCCTGCCTTTGAAGCTGCGGGCATCGAAGGGGCTTCGGCCATCGGTTTAACCACGGCCATGGGAGGCATCCTCTTGGGAGGCTTGATCGGAACACCCCTGGCCACTTATCTGATAAATAAAAAAAGATTGCAGCAGAACAATCGGGCGGAGCATTTGCAGCACGATGAATCCAATACACTGCAATCTAAAATTGGCAAAGACCTGCTCTATCATATTCTGGCGATTGCTCTGATCATGGGTCTTGGTACAACTCTGAGCTCGTGGATCAATGATCAAGGAATCACTCTGCCCATTTATATTGGCTCGATGATTGTGGCCGCTCTGTTCCGCAATATCGAAGACGCCAAGCCTGTTTTCAAAATCAGTCCTGAGTGGATTGAAGAGATTGGCTCGGTGGCTCTGACTCTTTTCATTGCCACGGCAATCATGTCTTTACGACTGGATGAGCTGAAGAATGCAGCTCTGCCCATTTTAATTTTCCTGGCTTTGCAATCCGCTTTGGTCATCGTAACCGCTCTCGGCCCCTCGTTTTGGGTTGCCGGAAAGGACTATGAAGGAGCGATCATCAGTGCCGGCTATGTCGGTTTTATGATGGGAACTTCGGCCAATGCCATGGCCAATATGTCTTCTCTTTCACAAAAATACGGAGCCGCCCCCAAAGCCTTTCTCGTAGTGCCTCTGGTCGGATCCTGCTTTATTGATTTTATCAATGCGGCCTTTGTGACTCTGTGCCTGAATTATTTTGGTTCTTGATTGCGCATATTATCTGCAAGACGCAGAAGCGAATGTAACAGTTCAGAGCGGAGAGGCTCGGCAATCTGCAGATCCTCGACCGCATAAACCATGCACAACATCCACTGATCTCGTTCCGCTTTATCAATTTTAAAAGGTAAGTGCCGAGCGCGCAGACGAGGATGGCCATACTTTTCGACAAATAAAGAGGGGCCGCCCAACCACCCAGACATGAACATAAAAAGCTTCTCTTCAGAGGTGCTCAAGTCCGCGGGGTGCATTTGGCGAAGACTTTGAACTTCAGGGAGAGTGTCCATAATTTCATAAAAGCGTCGAGTGAGTTTTCGTAAAACCTCCTCCCCGCCAAGCAAAGTGTAGGGAGTGGGTTGAGATGCGTCGTCTTGATTCATGGGCCATCTATACTTGAATTTTTGTCGGAAGACAAAGCGCGCACGCCCCCATAGGCGTGATGCATTATTCCACTATCCGATTGCATTCCCGTAATAGTTTCGAATAGCGTTAAAAACAGAGGGGAAATCATCATGTCTAAAATAATTATGTCATTCGTATTTTTCAGTCTTCTGTCGGGAGTGTCAGCGGTTCAGGCTTTGCCTCTACCCACTCCGGGGATGACCATGGCATCTTTGCCAGCAAACTTCACGGCGAGCTATAACTTTGAAGGGATTGTCGCGCTCTCGAATTGTTCAGGCTCTTTGGTTCGATTCGAAAACTCTCGCGATAACGACTTCGCTATGGTTTTGACCAATGGTCACTGCGTGGAATCAGGATTCCTCGATGACGGTCAAATCATCTATGGCAAGCCCAGCTCTCGCGCTTTCAAACTGTACGACGGCTCTCACAATATAGCGGGTCGTGTGAACGCTTCTCATATCATCTATGCCACCA
>JBCECD010000303.1:0-8369 GCA_039206745.1 Bdellovibrio sp.
AATACGATCACAGTGAGCCAGAGTGGAAAGTCGGTGAGCAATAATAATCTGGGTGCGGTCTGAGAAAAACTCTTCAGTGGCTTTGATCATGATCTCTTCGGATTGTGGATCGACAGAGCTGGTCGCCTCATCCATGACCACAATCGGTGCCTTTTGTAAAAGACAGCGGGCCATACACAACAACTGGCGCTCGCCCAAGGACAGATTTTTCCCACGCTCCTCAACTTTCATTAAAAGTCCATTCGGTTGAGCCTGCACCCAGGTCGTCAGTCCTACTTGAGTGAGAACAACCCACAGGTCTTCATCGCTCCAAACGCCATGGATATCGAGATTGGAACGCAAAGTGCCCTGGAACAAAATCGGCTCCTGAGCAATCAAGGCAATGGATTGACGGTACAAATTGAGATCCACACCCTCTTTGTGCGGCCCCAATTTAGGTTGATGCTGATTGATGCAGATTTGTCCCCTATCGAGAGGGTAGAGATAAAACAGTGCTTGAATCAGACTGGACTTTCCGGATCCCGTTCGTCCCACAATGCCAAGTCGCTCTCCGGCTCGCACTTCAAAGTTCAGGCCTTTGAGCACCCAAGGCAGATCAGCCCGATAGCGGAACCATAAATCGTTTACTTGCACGGAGGCACTGCGGTCTTCTGTGAGTTGACGATGGCTGAGGTCTTTTTCCATCTTGGATTCATAGACAGGATGTCCCGTGGCGAATTGTGCTTGTGAAGGGAGAAGAGCACCGGGTTCCATATCCATGCGCAAATAGTGGTCCAGTCTTTCCACGCCGATCATAGCTTCTTCAAACTGAGTCAACCACTCAAAAAACATCTGTACAGTATTGCCAGACAGGGCGATGAAGCTGAATGCCACCCCCACAGAGCCTACAGTGGCCCAGCCTTTTTCCACCATAAAATAGGCGAAGACACCCGTGATCAACAAGAGGAGAGCGGTCAGGCTGTTCATCTGCAAAGAGAAGCTCATAAGACTCTTTGTTGTATTTAATTTTTGATTCAAAAAATAACGATCCAGCTGTTCAAAACGCCGGGCAAAAGATTTCTGCCGGCGGAAAGTACGGATGGTGCTGGCTCCCTGTGTGGTCTCGGCAAAGTGGGCAATGCTCGGTGAGCGGCTGGCAGAGAGCTCGCGACGAGCGGCGCGCAGGCGATCACGATGCAGGCGATAGACCAGGAAGTTCATCACAGCAATAAAAAGCACAAAGATCAGATAAATCGGATTAGCCAGAGTGATCAAAAGAACCATCATCACCAGATCAAAAATGATTGAGATGAATTCAGCCAGAGGCCCCCCGAAGAGACGGAAAATATTGCTGTAGTCACTGGAGAAGCGTGTGATGATCCGTCCTGCCGGAGTATTGTCATAAAAACTCATCGGCAAGCGGGAGGTGCGCAGAGTGACCTCATCATAAAAAGCCGAGATGGCTTTTGCCGACAGACGAGAAAAGCCCACGCGGAATAAGAGAGTCAAAACAAAGCCGACTAAGGCCATACCGGCCAAAAGAGCAATGAGCTCCCAGGATGAAAACCCCGAAACGGGAGTTGGACGGCCCACTAAATTGTCGACCCAGTAGCCAATGACATTGGTATTTCCGAGGAGCAGTCCTCGGCCCAAGAGACCTATGGCAAGGCAAAAAATCATTCTTGCCCAGAAGGGCTGATAGACGAAGTGCAGAGTTTCATAGAGAGAGCGATTGAAGGCGCCTTCGCGGCGTGTTTCTCCGTCGGAGAGATGACGAGGTTTAGACATGAGAGACCTCCTGAGAGGTTGCCGATTCTTTGGCGACACTGGTGGTGTACTCTCTGAATTTTTGATTGCGAGCTAAAAGCTCTTCAAAGCTTCCTTGGTCGATAATTTGACCGTCCTCCATAAAGAGAATGCGATCCACCCGATGAAGGGCGCTTAAACGATGTGTGACCAAAAGGCGAGTGCGATGCTCCCAGGCTCCCAGAAGAAGTTCTTCAAATAATTTATGTTCTGTATCCACATCGACGGCGCTGAGGCAGTCATCCAAAAGCATGATCGGCGCCTGGTGGAAGTGAACGCGCGCTAAGCCTACACGCTGCCGTTGTCCTCCGGAAAGATTCACACCGCGCTCACCAATTTCGGTGTTGAGCCCTTTTTCGACTCTCTCGGTACTGAGATCAAATTGGGCTAATCGTAGAGACTCCTCCACCAAAGCATCCCCTTCAGATTCAATATCATAGAGGAAGGCTACATTCTCGCGCAAAGTGGCACTCATGATAAAACCTTCCTGAGGTACATAGGCGAAATGACCGCGCAAATCGTCTAAAGACAAGGACAGAGCGTCTTTTTCCCCCAGTGAATAGGAATTGAAGCGGACACCTGTTTCTCGGAGCAAAGACAGAAGCAGCATGGATTTTCCTGCGCCGACTTCACCAACAATGGCAACGAATTCGCCATGAGCTACAGAGAGATCAATGTTCTTCAGGATTTTGCGACCCGCCACTTGCAGGCTCAGGCCCTGTACTTGCAAAGCATAATGCTCTTTCTGCTGTCGAGACTTTTCAGAGAGGGCCTCTTCCTCTGCCAAGGTTTCGTTATTGCGAGTTTGCAGAAACGCTTCGAGACGCTTGAGTGAAGTCCAGGAATCAAAAGCAAAAGTAAAAAACCACGGCATTTGTCGGAAAGGACGGGTGAGGAACACTCCCACAATCCACAATAAAGCCAGAAGCTCCCCGCTGGTCACCGAGCGTTTGGTGAAAAACACCAAAGACCCCAGGGCCACCACATTCAAAATAAAAGTGATCGAAGACGAAAAGGAGTTCATTGTCTGACCATTGGTCACCATGGAAATACGATTGAGAGTTTCCACTTCACGCTTTTCAAAAATATGACCTTCAAAGGGCCGCGTCCATCCTAAGATGCGCAGTGTGCGGATGTTCTGAATCCATTCGTTCACCAGGCCAATGCGTTCCGCTGCCAGTTGCTTAAAACGGAAAAAGAATTTGGATTGGCGAAAGGCCATAAAGGTGTTCAGAGCGATGATGGTGAGCATCGTGGCGATCACAGGCCATAGCGGAATCTGAAACAAAACAGAAATAGCGTAGGGAGCTAAAATCAGAGGAAATAAAGTCGAACACCCAGCCGGCAGCGTTTGATCTAAAAAGACCGTCGCGCCCTGCACATCGGTGGCGTAGAGGGAGACGATCTCACCCACAGGTCGTCCACTCATCGTGTCCACGCGCAGATGCAAAGTTTTATCATAGAGCCTTTTCGCAAACACCCGCTGCATGAATAGAGACTCCCGCACGCTGAGATAATTTGTCAGCTGTGAAAAAGCCTGGGCCAGCAGTACGCAAACAAAGGCGCCAATCACATAGGGAAGAGGAGTTGAAAATTCCAGGATCTCCCACTGCGTGGGAACCCCTGTGAGATGATCGATAAATTCTTTTTGAAAGAAGGGTCCCAGCAGGGCTAAGACCGCGGCCAGCAAAGAGCACAGCAAAATGATCAGACGATAGTGAAAGCGAGTGAAGACGACTTCAGAAAAGAGTGACTTCATAGAACATCATTCCTAAACCATCCCGTGAGACTTAAACGAGGATGCAAACTTTTTTCAACTTGATGGGGGAAGATCTCACTGCGGAAGAGAACCAAAGTGCCCAGGCGAGGCTCGATGCGCGCAATGCGGAGGTCTTCCTGCTCGGGTGAGAAAAAACTCAACTCACCACCATGGTCAGGTTGCCAGTTGGTATTGAGATAGAGAATAAAAGTGATGCGCCGAGCGCTTTCACCGCGATGATTGTCGACATGCTTGTCGTAACCAGCGCCGGGAGGATACAGAGCAAAGTGAGCTTCAAATCTTTTCAGCCCCAGATAGAAATGACGGTTCAATTCTGTTTGCAATTGTGACAAAAGAGCTCGGGCGCTGTTTTGCACAGGGGAAGAGGTCGCTTCCTCCAGCCAATAGGTCTTGTCACCCCGCACGTCTTGCAGATGAGTTTTACTGCTGCCATGGCCGATGCTGGCAGGCTGCATGGTGCCGGCATTGTCGAGAGCGAATATTTCCGCTGCTAATTGTTGGCACAATTCAGAGGGCACAAGGCTATGAGATGTGGCCCAGTTTTTTTCTGCCAGCTCAGAGAATAATCTATCAAGTTCTGCGGGATTAATTTGATTCTGTTCCAAAGTGTTGTCATTCTATGCATACGAGGGCTTGATGGCAAAAAAATCTTTTACTCGACGTGAGTTTTTAAAAACCTCCGCATGGGGCACAGCAGCCTTGACGAGCCACACACTGGTGGGCTGCTCGACTCTGGATCGCTATTTTATGGGGGATACTCGGGATTTGCGCCAGGAAGTGATTATTTTGGGTGCCGGAGCGGCTGGACTGACCGCGGCCTTTGAGCTGAAGAAAAAAAAGATTCCTTTTCGTATTTTTGAAGCGTCTTCGCGAGTGGGCGGGCGAGTTCAATCGACTTCTGTTTTTGCACAGGGCGGCCTGGTGGCTGAGTTGGGTGCCGAATTTTTTGATGATTCACATGCACAACTTTTTAAAATTCTCAAAGAGCTCAATATTCCAGCAAAAGAAGTGAAGGCCTCGGGGAAAGCCGAACCTCATTTTTTCAGCTTCAACAAAAAAGTCTATCGCAGTCGCGATATCGCGGCCCGGCTGCGCAGTTTGGAGGGTCCTTTACAGAGAGTGCGCGCGGATTTGTTTCGCTCGCAACAGCCGGTGTTGAATTATAAAAATTCTTTGCAATACGAAAGATCTCTTTATTACGACAGTCTGTCTTTGCAAGATCTCTTGGATAGTTGGAAGACCGAAGTCGATCCTGTGATCTTGCAGTTGATAGCTGTGCAGGCCAGCAGCCGTTTTGGTGTGGAGGCCTCGGCGCAATCCTCTCTTCATTTTCTTTCCACAGTGGATGCGGAGGGAAGCTCCCTGCTCAGCGCACGACCTTTGTATCGAGTGGAGGGCGGGCTTTCTCATTTGACTCAGGCTTTGGCTTTGCGTGTGGCGGGCGTGATTCCGGATTATGTTTTAAAAATGAATCACGCTCTCACTGAGATTTCGGAAGATCGCGAGGTCTTCAAGTTGACCTTTGCCACACCTCGCGGAAAAGAGACTTTTACCACTCGGCAAGTGATCTGCACTCTGCCTTTTTCCGCTTTACGTCAGGTGAGGGGTATTTCGGATTTGGATTTCTCGTCTTTAAAGAAAGAAAACATTGCCAATCAGGCTTATGGAACTCACAGCAAAGGGGCTGCGGTCTTTGCCACTCCTTTTTGGAACAGTCGCCGTGGTCAGATGCCTGAGAACTGGGGTAACTTCACTGGGAACTTTCTCACAGAAAAAATGTGGGACGCCGGTCGCGGGCAGTCCGTATCTGAGGGGCACGGCTTATTGGCGTTTCAACGCAGTGGTGACTCAGGAGTGAAGACCGGAGCTGAGGCTGTGGACGAAGCTCAGCGGGATTTACAGTTGTTTTATTCTGACGTGCCGACAGCGGATCGTTCTGCTGATATTGTGGCGAACTGGTCTCAGCGTAAATGGGCAGGTGGTTCCATGGCCGTGTTCAAACCAGGTCAGTATATGCGATTTAAGGGAGCGGCGGGGGAGTCCGAATATCAAGGGCGTTTTCTTTTTGCGGGGGAGCATACGAGCCTGCGTTTCGCCGGCACTCTCGAAGGCGCGGTGGAAAGCGGCCTCAAAGCCGCTTCTGAGATTCAAATTTAATTCAAACTATTTGCCGAGTTGAACTTGTAAAGTTCCACTGGCGCTGTTGGCTTCCACGGTGGTTCTGCTGACCGCGTTCACCAATGTCGCTTGGCGATTGTTGCTCGCGGTGCTGCCTTGAGGTACGGAGCCGTCTGCATTTACCCAGCTGTAGTTGGGTTGCGGAGATACGACAAAAACCAAAAAGTTATAAGAGGGACGGAAACCTTCTTTTTCAACCTGAACAGCCGGAATGTTGAGTGTGTCGGCGGTGATTTGCACCGAGCGAGTTTCTTTGATTTGCGCGAGGGTCACTTGTGCAGGTCCTGTGGAAATCAACGAAGGTGTGCCGACGGCGTAAAAAACGGTGAGGTACTGGCCTCGTAAATTACCGAGAAGGTTCACCTGTAAAGGCGGAACGGTTTCAAAGCGGGCGGCTTCAGCGCTTCTCGATGAGAAAGAGCCTGTCAACAAACCCAAACCAATAAACAGGGTGAGAGCATTGATGAATGCTAATTTTACTGATCTCATAACTACTTCGCTCCTCTTTTCGCGTAATTCAAGAACATCACCAGATGTCCATTTGAATCCATGACTACGCGATGAATATCAAACGTCAGCCCTAAAATCTCCGGAGGAATCGGCAGGCTGCCAGGAATGGTTTCTTCTTTTTTGATCCATCCGGCACTCATGTCTGTCAATTTTTCTTTCACCGCTTTGCGAACCTTTTCTTTGAAGAAAGATCCCATGAAAGAAAAGTATTCGTCTTCCAGGATCATGCTCTCGGTATCAATCGAGTGCAGGACCAACTGCATGCCGCTCTTATCACTCAATTGCCGGATTTTTGCAACTATATCAAAGCCAATAATAATGGTGTCTTTCAGCGCCCAGGTGTCGGGCTTGTTTTCGACAGCAACTTTCAATTTGACGTAGGTTTCCTGAGCTGTCGGCGTCACGCCTTTTGGCGTTTTTACATAGTCGATTAAGGGCACAGCCTTGAGTCTCAAAACGGAACCATCTGATTGTTGAATGTTTTCAAAGTTTTTGCGTTCAAAACTCAGTTGCAGGACACGGTTGATAAGAGAACGGTCCACACTCAGAGCAATGTCATACTCACTTTGCGGAACTGTCGAAAACTGGGGGGATCCCCGCGAAGCATGGCTTTTTGCTGGCGCAATGCGACTATTGATAGGGTCCTCAACATAGGAGTTCAGTTCAATATTGAGAGATCCTTGTAAATGAATCGCCTGTAACAGCATCCCCCATTTAAAGTTAGGGCGGGTGTCAGAGTCCTCTTGTCCGGGGGGCAGCATGTCTTGGACCTGCTGGAGAGAGCCTTGGATGGCCTCTTTGGCCTTGGTATTGAGGAGTTCCGGCAGTTGTTCACGGGCGAACTGTTCCAGATTCTCACGTACTTTCTCGAGAATCAGAGGTGTTTGCTGTTCAAAGAGTTTATCAACTTCTTTGTTGTTCATATAAAACTTTTGTCCATTGATCTCCACGGCGAAGACGGGGAGAAGGAGCTTTTCGTATTTAATCGCCAAAGGAATCTGACTGAAGTTGTTTTCAATTTCCAGAGCTTGAAATTCCAACAGACCATAGGCATTGATTCGCACATAAAAGGGCAGACGGATTTTCAGTGGGATGCTGTCATTGTCGCCGGCTTTGAAAGTCACATTCTCCATGCCGACTTTGCCGAGAAATTCATTATTGAGATCCCAGGCCACTACTGATTGCGTAGAGATAGTCATTTTTTTGACTTCCAGCTCGATGGCGAGAACGGCTCCGTCGGCTTTGCCTAAGGACTTCATCAATTTCTCGTCTGTCACCAAACCAAAGCGAGAAAACTGAGCCACATAACCGGACTCTCCGATCTCAATAGTGGGGCGATGATTTTTCATCGAGAAGCCAATCAGCCATTGATTCAGCAGATCCCGCACCTGCTTGTAAATTTTAACGGATTCAGGAGCCTTGTCACTCAGGTCGTCGGGATTGATTTCCTTCTCAGCGGAGTAAGACATCGCCGGAAAGTAGCCCTCATCCAGTTTAATCCCGAGATTTCCCAGCAGCTCGCCCATACGATTGTCAAAATACTTCATTCCCTTGGGAGTGATACGCACTTGGATCGCTTTGGAGAGGATGTTTTGGTTTTCTACGACGGGGTTCAGCTCCATGGCTGAGGCCGATAAACCATGCAAAGACAGAAACAGAGGCATCAAAAATTTTGATGTGTGCAACCGAGAAAGCATTCAGACCGTCCTTCCAAAACGTCAAGGGTCCCATAAAGAATGAAAGTGATAAGACTCTGGTGGATGTAGCAAGAACGAGTCCAGATTGATTTGGGGCCTTGATTTAATCATTTGGATTTGAGTTCTTTCGTCTCTGTCAAACTTCCAGGCACAGGGTCAAAAAACCGCTCTTACTTTACCCTTTCCGGTCCGAATTGCCTCAAATTAAAAGACACCGAAAAAGCAGCTAGAGGGCGCGCAAAAGGGAAGTTAGCTAGACCAGGATTTAGTATATGATTTTTCGGTGTGATTAATAGGAGTCATCGACAGAAGGTGTTCGCTGGTTTTTTGTAGAACTAAATCTTTCGCGGCTGGGGCAGGTTATTTTAATAAAATTGTCATATGAAATGATGATTTTCATGAAAATCAATGGACAAGAT
>JBCECD010000304.1:0-8360 GCA_039206745.1 Bdellovibrio sp.
AGTCTTAACTGATGTTCCTCTGGCCAAAACCGTGGAAGACTATGAACGTCTCGCCGACGCCATCTTAACATCCCAGGCACCGGTTTAACAAAAAGGCGTCATGGGGCGCTTACGGAACAAGGCTTGATTAAGAAACGAAGCACAAGATATTTTGCAAATGAGTCCCATACCAACTTTCAGGGGCTCAAAACAGAAATTTTTCAAAAGCATTTTATAAAGACCGCAGAAACCTCGATTCAGATGTCCAAGCAATTTATTGGATCTGAGGAAAAACTATTTTTGTCTTCGGCATTTTCTGTTTCACAAAAGGATTTGCCGAAATTGAAAGATGAGTTGCGCTCGTTGCTTCTAAAGTATGTCGACACTGCGGAAAATCCAGATGGAAATAAAGTCATCAATTTAATTGCAAGTCTCTATTGACGGCTTGTGAAATGAAGTAAGGCATGAAAGCAATACTGCTATTTTCTTCGAGCGAGAGAACCGTTCTAAGTTCGTCGGCTTTCGGACGTCAAAATTGTCTAAAAATATATGGAGTTCCTGAGTTAGCAGACTGCGAAAGACTGAATGAAACTTCATTCAAGGCATCAAAGATTCGCTAATTCATTCCTGTCTCGGAGCTTTTAACATCCATTCAGATATTTCTTTATCTTTGTGCGATGAACTTTCACTAAAATGCTTTAAGACGGCAGTATAGTCTTCCACATTGCGATTTTGGCTGAGCTTAAATTTGGATTCCAAATTGGTGACTTTAATTTTTAAACCTACAAGGGCTGACTCCAAGTTTTTTTGCATTTTTTCAGGAAGGTCATAGGACCACTCTGTTTGATTTTTTGTTTCAAAAGCATCAACTGTTCTATGCAACATCTCTTTTAGCTCTTGACCGTCTGAAATAATCTTCACCGAACCCCTAATTTCGATGGCGGCATAGCTCCAAGTTGGAACATTACTTTTCCCTACATATATCGTCGGAGACACATAGCTGTTCGGCCCCAGAAAACTGATAACAACTTCTGAGCTTAGAGATTTCCAATGCGGATTAGCCCTGGCAAGATGAGTCAGAAGATAAATCTCGTCTTGCTCCTTAAAAATTAGGAATGGCAGATAGTTTGTTTCTATAAGTCCCGAAGACTCTGAAATCATCAATCCCAATGGAAAGTCTTGAATAAGCTGAAATGACAGATCGATATTTTCGTTTACCGAATAACTTGGTCTATACATGTTTATCCAAATACCAATTGAGGGTTGCTTTTACATTTGGCCATTCGGAATCAATGATCGAATAAACCTTATAGTCTCTTTTACGACCATCCGCGAGAACTGATGAGTTTCTAACTTGCTGAGATCGAATGATCCATTTGTCTAAATCTGTGCGGGTTCTTGTATTCCAATGAACGCAGTGCCAAGCATGTTTTGACAGCAGATTTCTCTCAAGGTTATCGAGGTGTTCGGGTCCTAATGGTTCCAGAATTAATTTGCGACCTTCCAAAACGACTGGCTCGGTCCATTTGTCGATATTATTTACTTTGTCATCAGCCATGACAGACTATTAATAGAATTATGGTCTATAATAAACGACCAGAATTGAAATTTATAATAGACCAGGATAGATTATCCCCATGCACAAAACCATTTATCAAAAAATATATTCAGACCTCATTTCAAAGATCAAATCAGGTTCAATGAAGTCTGGGGACCTCCTTCCTTCGACCAGAGAGCTTTCTCGACTTTATAAATGCCACCGATTTACGGTAATGAAGGTCTGTCAGGACTTGAATGCAGAAGGCTGGATAGAGTCTCAGCCTCGCTCAAGGCATATGATTTCGGCAAAGACACCCGTAACTGGCTCATCTATTGTTCAAGCAAAAAATAAGGGCCGCGATATTTCAAAAATTGCGAATGCCGTCGAGATAGACCTGGAAAGGACAAGACACCGATTAGAATTTTGGGGTGGTCAACCAGATCTAAGATTATTTCCGATAGATGAATTCCGAAGAGTGTTGTCGTCAGGGCTCAAGCGAACTAAGCATGATCAACTAAGTTATGGCCTTACCAGTGGAATCGAAACATGCCTTAAGGAAGTATCCGAATATCTGCGAAAAAGCCGCAACCTCTTAAATAAAGAATATGTTGTAACCAACGGCTCCCAGGAGGCACTTTTTATCATTTTTCAGGCATTTGTGAAGCCTGGGGATAAAATTGCTGTTGAAAGAAAAGGGTATCCTCCAGCCTGGAGATTATTTGAAAGTCTTGGTGCTACTTTAATTCCTATTGAGGTAGATGCCGAAGGACTTGATACCGATGATCTAAAATCAAAGTTAAAAAAACATGATATAAAACTGATTTACGTAACACCACTTCATCAGTACCCAACGACCGTAACTTTGAGTCCTCGTAGGCGACAAAATCTAATTCAAATCGCCGAACAAAATTTAATTCCAATTCTCGAAGACGACTACGACCACGAATTTCATTATATCGGACCTCCACCTTCTCCAATCTCTGTTGAAACTGATCTTGGAATTTACGTGTGTAGTTTTTCAAAAATTCTTTTCCCTGGAGCCCGCTTAGGTGTCATTGGATGTGATTCCAAAATTTTAAAGAACTTAAGTCAGCAAAAATATCTCGTTTCCCGCCAAACCGATTGCCTTGCACAAATTGGCCTAGCTTCATGGATTCGCGACGGTGGCTTTGAAAGACACCTAAGACGAATGCGAAGAATTTATGAGAAGCGATATTTTTTCATGCAAGAGGAGTTAACAAAGATTCGTGCGCTCTCCAAAATTGAATGGAATCCTCCAAACGGGGGAATGTCTATTTGGGTCAACTTATTTAAGGATTCAAGAAAAATTGCGGATGCCGCAAAAAAAACAGGTGTCTTCTTCCAATACGAAAGCTCAATGGATTACTCAAAATCACAAGGAACACATCTCAGAATTGGCTTTGCATGTGTAAATGAAAAGGAAATCAAAGAGGGCTTAGGTCTTCTTAAAACACTTCTATGAAAGGAAGTTTATAATGAACCAAAACACCAAATTTTTTTGTATTTACACTGGCAAGGAATGGGACGAATCCGAGAGAAGCGAAGAACATATCATTGCGTACTCTTGGAGGTTCAAATCAGTTGATAACTAGAGATGTTTCAAAAAAAGGAAATAATGAAATTGATTTCGTGCATACGTTCCGGCAGGACGTGTTTGAATTTCCACCCTCCCCACCGCGAGAAGCCTTTGCCGTTGTTCTGCGCTCAAATAAAACGTCTTATTCGGATTATAAGCACGCAGGAAGTTTTGATTGTAGCCCACGGGCGGGCGCGCCTGAAGTGACTGCGAAACGTACTCGAAAAGGTCTCTCGCTTCTACCGAAAGGGGGATATCTTTGAACTCACCCACCCCCTCTGACGTGATGGTAGACGAAACCGCGGATGGTGACGTGGAGACGGCTTGTGGCCGAACATAAACTCGTGATCGTCCTGCACCTCTGGGTTCAACGACTTGTCGATTTTCGAGAGCAAGCAAGGCACGACGAATAGCTTTTCGCTTGGTTTCATCAGCCTTAGAAAATTCGGCTGCTTTCGCCACAGATCGAATACTGACCTCCTGGCCTTCATCAAGAAGCCGCAGAATAAGAGTCTCAATTTCGGTCGTTTTATTTCCTGCCATTGGAGGCTCCTTTGCTTAGATAATCAGGATAAAAAAATGTCCTGATTATCCTCATTTAGGACATTAACTTGGCTATCAAAAGTGGTTTTTAGGTCGACTTAAGTAAGTAGGTTCGTCTAGGGCGTGAGTTTCACTAACCATGATGAAGCTCTTTTTTGATGTGCTCTATGAATGCTCTCAGCTTTGGAAGCACTTGAGATTTTCTTGGATAGTAAAGATAAAAGCCTTCACTAGAAGTAATGTACTTTTCCAGAACAATCTCCAACTTTTTAGTTTTGATTTTTTCTTGAGCTGCTTCTTCGGTCGTGTAAGCCAAACCCAATCCATCGGCTGCTGCCTGCAACATCAGGAGTGAGTCATTGAAAATAAGATTTCCTTTGACGTGGACTTGAAACTCTTTCCCTTTGTCTTCAAACTCCCATCGGTCATATAAATAGGTGCCTAACCGAGGTCGCAAGCAATTGTGAGTAAGTAAATCTTGAGGGTGCTTGGGGCGTTCTGTTTTTTCGAGATATTTTGGTGATGCGACCACAACAAACCGAATCGGTCCGAATAATTTTGTCGCTACGACATCTTTAGCAAGAATGTCGGACAGCCGAATACCAGCATCAAAACCATTCTCAAATATATTTGAGGTTTGATCTTCAAAAAATAGATCGACGGTGACCTTAGGATATTTCTTTATAAAGCTCGCAATACTTGGGGCAAGGTAAGAAGGATAAAGCATCCGAGGCATGTTAAGGCGCAATGTTCCGGAAGGCTCTTGAGCGTAAGCTCCAACGTTTGCGATGGCGGTTAATATTTGATCAATCGCAGGTCCGGCCTGGTCGAGAAATCGTGATCCAGCCTCCGTGAGACGAGTGCTTCTTGTTGTTCGGGTTAAGAGGGCTACTCCAAAACGTGACTCAAGCTGCTTGATGGATTGGCTTATAGCTGATGGTGTTATGTTGAGTTCATCTGCCGCAGCTCTAAAGTTTCTTTTTTCTGCGACTGTCTTAAGTGCAATCAGGCCGTCAAGTTGGTCTTTATTCATTGTTAAATTCTCCTAATCACCGCATTAAGGAATGTGGCATTTTACTTAATAAATTTCCAGCGTAATATTTTAGTGGAAAAGTGGAAAGAATATTTTTGGATCGCCAGAAGAGAGATCAATATGAATCCAGCTAAGGGAATGGCCGCATTAGCATCGAAGAGGAAATCTCCAAAGCTATTGGACCTTGTTATCAACAGGGGAAAAATTTAATTTATCAAGGAGGATCAATATGAAAGAGAAAAATACTGAAAAGAATGAAGAAATCACAGGGGAAGTTGGCCGGAGAGAGTTTCTTATGACGACGGCACTGGGGGCAGCAGGTGCTGTGGCTTCCGGGATTTTGAATCCGACTTCCGCAATCGCAGCTCCAACTAAGAAGGATTCTGTAATGAAGGCGTTAGGGCAGGGGCCTTACCCAACAGAATCTATGGCAGTTTTTTCTCCGATTGAACCTTTGAAGCCATACAAATTTGAGCGTCGCGCTCTTGGGCCTAAAGATGTGGCCATTCAACTTCACTACTGTGGTATTTGTCATTCTGACATTCATCATGGGCGTGAACATTGGAGAAAAGAAACTTATCCTCTTGTTCCTGGACATGAACTGGCAGGCGTTGTTGCAGCTGTGGGCTCTAGTGTTAGCAGGTTTAAGGTTGGAGATCGTGTTGGTGTTGGCTGCATGGTGAATTCGTGTCGTCACTGCTCAATGTGTGACATCGGGATGGAGCAATACTGTGAAAATGGAAATGTCCTGACTTATGGTTCTAAAGATCGTGATGGCTCCCTGACCCAGGGCGGATATTCGACGTTCAATGTTGTGGATGAAGACTTCGTCATTAAAGTGCCAGATTCGATTGATCTTGCTGATGCGGGGCCAATGATGTGCGCGGGGATAACGGTCTATTCTCCGTTTCGTCGTTGGAGCATTGGGCCCGGCAAAAAAGTCGGAGTCGTTGGGCTGGGTGGCTTGGGGCATATGGCTGTTAAAATTGCAAAAGCCATGGGGGCAGAAGTGACTGTTATCACGACATCGCCGAGCAAAGTTTCTGATGCAAAGAAGTTCGGAGCAAAAGAGGTCATTGTAAATCCCGCCTCGGCGGATCTTACGAAATTCAAACGCTCACTTGATTTCATCATCGACACAGCTCCATACAAGCACAAGCTCGATAAACTCTTCACACTTCTCAAGCAAGACGCCACCTTTTGCATGGTGGGTGTTGGAAAAGTGACTGAACCTTACGAAATAGGACCATTCTCTCTTCTGGCTTCCAGAAATTCTTATTCAAGTTCTCAGATTGGCGGTATTCGCGAGACTCAGGAGCTTGTTGATTTCTGTGCTCTTCATAAAATAAAACCTGAGATAAAAAAAGTTTCTATGAGCGAAATCAGCGAAGCGTGGGATAAAGTAGTTGATAAAAAAGTTCGCTATCGCTACGTCGTTGACATGAAAGCCACTTAGGTGGCGGTGATGGAAAGGCGGCGCCCCCTTTACAGGAGGTGCCCACCGGAAACTTCAATGTCTTGAGCTGTGACCCAGGCGAAGTCCTCTGAAAGTAAATTGACGATCACCTTCACGATGTCTTCAGGTTGGCCTATGCGACCAAAGATGGATTGATCGGCCAGAGGTTTGATGAATTCTGGATGTTTGCTAAACACACCATCACCGAAGTTTGTCTGAGTCGGGCCGGGAGAAACAGCATTCACTCGAATTTGTCGAGGGGAAAGCTCTTTGGCAATATAGCGAGTCCATGAAGACAAAGCGGCTTTGAGAGAGCCGTAAACTGAATATCCAGGAAAGGACATGTTTTTTGAAGTGCTGGAGGTGTTAACAATAGCGCCTCCGTTTTCCATAAGGCGCGAAAGTTGTTGAGTTAAAAACACGGTTCCCTTGAAGTTCGTATTCAGAATTTTGTCAAAATACTCTTCTGTGAGCTCGTCAAACAACATAGGCCCTCCGACTCCGCCATTGTTGACAAGATAGTCGAAAGTAGTGCGATTCCAAAGCTGCATTAATATTTTTTTGACCTCTTCCGTGAAGCTGATAAAGGAGGATTGCTGAGTTAAGTCGAGCTTCAATGCAACGGCACGGACATCATATTGTTTTTCGATCTCTCGCACCACTTCCTCGGCGCGATCTTTGTAAGTATTGTAGGTGAGAATGACATTGACACCTCGTTGGGACAGCTCCAGAGCTGTCGCTCTGCCAATGCCGTTGCTACCACCTGTTACAATTGCGATTTTCATAATGTTCCTCCTTTGTTTGAGATTGATATGTATACATTATCGTCCTGACAGCGGAAGGAGCCTAGATCTGTTCCTGCCATATAATTGCCTAAAAGTGCCTATTAATATGAATTCATTTTATAAAACACTATATAATTTTAATTAAAATAGCCTAAAAATACTTCATTGGGATAAGATGAAAGAATGAACAGTGTTAAAGATGCCTTAAGGGAAATTGAAGAACTCACTCGAGACGCAGGAACGGAACCTATGGAGACAACTCTGCCGGGAGTACTTATTATTAAGGGTGAGGTCCCTGCCCATCAATTGGCGGCGGTGTATGAACCTATTATTGGATTCACTTTATCTGGAACAAAAGTGATTTCTATCGGTGATGAGGTGATTCATGCGACTTCTCCTTCTTACTATGTGATACCCACAGACATTCCTGCCACGGGACTTGTGCGGCAAGGAGTGGGCGGCAGACCTTATCTTTCCGCAGGTCTGAAAATCAACTTGGCCTCTCTGCTGACGCTCTTAAAGGATCTTCCGCAAGAGCCGGGGGTAGAGAGGGACCAAAGTTTTTCAGCGTGTACGGCCTCTCCTGAGTTTATTGAGGTTTGGTTGCGTCTGTTCCGACTTCTTAAATCACCAAAAGATATTCCTGCGTTGTTTCCCGCATACGAAAGAGAGATTCTCTATCATGTGTTATCCGGGCCGCAAGGATGGAGACTGCGTCAGCTGTGCTTACTGAATGGCAAAACGCCGGGAATACATCAGGCTGTGAAGTGGATTCGTAACAACTTTACCAAAGCAATAGATATAAAGCCGATAGCTCAGAAGTGGGGAATGGGAGTGACGACATTCCACCGTCGATTTAAGCTCGTAACGGGATTAAGTCCGATTCAATTTCAAAAACAATTAAGACTTCTCGAAGCAAGACGGCTTATAAGTTATGAGGGATTTGCTGTGGCTTCCGCGGCCTATGAAGTCGGATACCAAAGCGCCTCTCAGTTCAATCGGGAGTACACGCGCTTCTTTGGCGCTTCACCGGCTCGGGATACGGCGAAGTTGAAAAACTTGGTAAGATGAGAGAGCGAGATTCCTAGAAAGGACTGTATAATTGCCTTCATCCCAGCTTCTGCCGAAGCTGGTTCCTCTGCTCTAAACTCAGAATTTCAGGCAGAAAGATCGGAGTCTTGCCATCTTCTTTGAAAAAGGGTGAGCCTTTCCATTTTTTTAAGATAAAACCTTTTAAAAGAAAAGGTGCAATAACCCACAGGTCTTTCAAGGTCGTCTTGGTGGAAGCTCCCGGAGGTATTCCTCCTCGAGCAAATTGTCCGTTGATTTGACACTGGATTGGTCCTAATTGTTTTTCGAGATAATGGGTGTCTTTCACTGTAAACACGCGATGACTCATTCCAGCCCAAGCGATGCCTGGCTGAGTG
>JBCECD010000305.1:0-8005 GCA_039206745.1 Bdellovibrio sp.
AAAGCATATTGTAGCTAGCAGAAACCTTGCCTGCCCCTACCTTTGGAGAAGAACCAAATTTTTTCTTCTTAGTTTTCTGTTTCACTCTGATTCTCCTTTCGGTTGAAAGGAGGAATGAATAAAGACCTGAGGGCCAAATCTCCCCGACATCCCCTACAACAAATCCCCTAACCAGACGTTAGTTAAGTAATTGAATTTATTTGGAAGGTCAGAAAAAATTGGCTCAGGCGGAGGGATTAAAAAACCCGACCCGTTTAAGATGTAAGATGCCGATTTAATTAGAAAAAAGCAAGACCTTTCTATTGCCGATTAGGGCAAAAAGCGGTCGGGGTTATGTTGTTGGGTGCTTAATTTTTGGGAATAAAAAAACCTCCTGACCGCTTAGGTTCAGGAGGTTCCGATTTTAAGGACTGGCTACTCTCTCCATTCCCTCTGGGGAATGACCGCCACCACGGCGGGAGTTTTCTCCTACCTTAATTTTACCAAATTGATTTCTGGAGTCCTAATTGGTGAGTCTTTCACTCAACTATTCCAGGTTATTGAATTGGACGGGGATTTCTTTATTAAAAATCCATCTGCAAGATTTTTCCGTGAGGGGCTTTGGGAGTCGCAGAGATTTTAATAATTTTCTGGGGGGGCTACAACTTCCACTTTTATTCGGTCAGGGTCTTCAAAATAAACCGCATAATTCCCGCCAGCCTTGGGATGTTTTTCAGGATAGAGGATTTTTACTCCTCGGAGTTTCAGTTGCTCGGTGATTTCATCAATGTGTTGCTGGGATTTCCCGTGGAATGCCAGATGATTCAATCCCACTCGGCAACGATGATAAGGAACATCTTTAAACCGTTCCTCCACCTGAACAAAAACGATGTAAGTGTCGGCAAGTCTCCAGCTCTTGCCACCATTCCAGTCTTGATAAAGTTCATATCCAAAGGACTCCAAAAGCCATCCCCAGAAATCGGCGGACTTCTTGAGGTCGCTCACATAAAGCTCTATGTGGTGGAGGAGTCCTGGTTTGTTCATTGCTTGCCATCTTCTATAAAGACAGGCTCACCAAAACTCGCATCAAAACTTTTTCGCAAAGTCAGGAAATGACCAGCTCCATAAACAACGGCCACTTTTTTATATTTATGAATCATTTGCTCAATGATGTTTAAAGTAAAGCGGTCTCGGATAAATCCCACATCGGATGATATTTTTTGGGTGAACAGTGTTCCATCGGAGTATGGAGCCACTTCTTCATTGGAAACATCGGCCACAAGTTCATGCCCAATTTTATTTTTATACCAACTCATTACATCCACATAAGTCGGGCATGACTGAATTGAGAGGAGCTTGCAATAATGAGAAACAAAGGGCGGAATCTTTCTTTTTAAAAGTCCGTTCTTGTTTTCTTTTTCACGGACCCACTGGGGAATCTGCCTAACGGTATAAAATCCGATTATATCCTCGTCGGTGTAGCCTCTCTCTTTAAGACCTCGGTAGATATCTTGATGGTCTGGCTCACCCGCAAAAAACGGGATTTTCTTTTCATCGGCAAGAATAACCGCCAAGGCACTTTCTCCGCCTTTGATGAACTTGTCGGATTTCCCATTTTTGGCCTCATCCAAAAACCATTTTGGACTTTCACCTGATGAATACGGTATGGATTCAATAATCAAAACATTAAAATTATATTTTTCAAAAAGGGTCTGCACCAGATTCAAAGTATCATCGCCAATCGTGTTCGTGTGGCGGGATGCTAAATAAAATAAATCAATTCGATTTTTTTGGTAGTGGGCAATAACCGCTTTTTCGTGAGGGTATTCATCGCCTAAAGAATTGCTCCAAGGTCGGATTTTTTGGGAATCCAGCTTGGGAACGGATGAACAAGAGGTTAAAAATAAAAAAATAAATCCAATGATAGTTTTTGATGTGTTTATCACTTTTTTGTTCCCACATAAATCGGATGGGTGGATTTCCCTTTTTTGTAAGGTCCACCGTCAAAGTCTCCATAAACTTTTATATTGGTGAGTCCCGCTTTCCTCATCAGGCCAACCATCTCGGCTTTGGAGTAAAGTCTCACTCGGTGGTAATGATAATGTTCCAGCTTTGGTGGAGAAAACTTTTTGTTCACCATGAACATTTGAGATTCGTTGTATTTGGTTTTTTTGTCGTATCTGGAGGCTTCCAGAATCATTCTCCCGTCCACCTCGCTCCAGCGGGCGGGCTGGAAAAGTGGGAGAATAAAATCTCTATCAATCAGGTTCACGATGACTTTCCCCCCAGGAGTCAGGCATGAGGTCATGGATTTGAGGACTTTAAAGTTTTCCTCGTCGGTAAAGAAATAGCCAAAGCTCGTAAACAAATTGACCACCAAATCAAATCGCCCTTTGAACTTTTTGAGTTCTTGCATATTTCCATGGAGATATTGAACATTTTTGTGCTTGAACTTGCTTCTGGCAATTTTCAGGCAGTCCTTGGAAATATCAATCCCGATGACTTTTGCTCCATGCTTTGCAAACTCCAGAGAATGACGGCCTACTCCGCAGGGAACATCCAAAACGGAATCGCCTTGCTTGAGATTTGCTGCTTCAACCAAAAATGCCACTTGCTTTTTTGCCAGCTCAATAAATCTCTGGGAGCCGATGCTTTCTTCCGCAAAAGCTTTATTATACATGGCCTTATGCCATTCATTTTTTGATTTCATTTCGCATTCGCCTTTTCTTCATTTTCAATCATCATCGTTCGCACAAGTTTGCTCATGTCGTCCGTTCGCTCCATCAACCCCTCAATGACCCCTTGCCTATCTTCAGCGGAGCGGTTTTGTGAGAGCTTAAACTTGGCCTCTATCGTTTCTATGTGGAACTTAAAAGAAATGATGGCCGATGTAAGGGCGGATTCATCCAGTAAATCATCAGGCAATTCAAAATCCCACGGAGTCGGGCTGGGGCTTTCAAAAAAATGAGAGAGCTGTTTTAAAATCTCAATTTGTCCGTCAAAGGATTCCACTAGCTCCATTTTCCCATGTAGGTGAGCCACGGCATAATTCCAGGTGGGAACATCTCGGCCAGATTTATACCATCTGGGGGTAATGTAGGTATGTCCCCCGTTGATGATGAGGGTGCTGTCGGGGTTTTCTTTAAAATGATGCCACTGGGGATTTCTCTTTGCCATGTGGCCGATAAGGATTTTTTCATCGTGAGGCTCGGAGCTAGACATGATGGGCAAATGGTTAATGAATGGCTTTTCATTTTTTGGATATGATAAAACCGTGGCAAAACCATTTTGCTCAATGAGCTTTTTAACTTTTAGCTCGTCAGCTTGTGAGAAATGCTTTGGCAAATACATGGCCCCTCCTACCAGTCCAAAAGAGCGGGGAATTAAAGGAGGTGTTTTGCTCTATGGTTTATGGAATAGCCATGTAATCTCACATATCTGGTCAGTTTTGTCCATTGTCCTGCTCAAAGCGGGCCTGATTCTCCTGGATTTTAACCAAATCGGATTCCATCTGCTCTCGGCTAATGCTGGGATGTTTTCGCAGAGCATCCTCAATCGGCAGTCGCAATAAATCCCGCTCGTAGTCGGTCAAAAAATAATCCCAGGGGAGCGGTTCGTTTTCATCGGCCATTTTGTCCTCCTGGGTTGACCGCAAAAAATATCAGGGTCGTGGGTTTAGAAAAATAAAAGGCTCGGATTAGGAAATTGAGGTCCACCCGCAATCCGTCAAAATAAACCTCTCCGTTCTCACTATGAACAAAAGAGGCATGGTTCAAAATATCTTTGGCGGGTCCGCCACTTTTGTCGGGAACCTCCATCATCGCCAAGACCAAATTGCCGTCGGCAATTCTCCGCAAAAAGATTCGCAAGAAAACCTCTTCGTTCATGCCGTTGGGATTCATCACCAGCATTCGGCAGGAATTAAAAATCGGGTGATTATCAATAAATTCCATCAAGTTTTCTGGTTGGACAGAGTTTTCTTTTTCTTCTGTCTGTTCTTGAATCCATCGCATTTCATCAAAGGCCGTTCGGTCGTCGTGAATGTCCAGGCGGTTCTTTAAAACCAGAATCATATTGAGCAAGGCGAGACTCGCACAACCGCAAGCTCTGGCATCTGGAGTTCCCCTTTTTGTTTCATCAATCACCGCATAAAATGGGGCTTGATGGGCGGGGTTCTTGAGTTCGTTTAGTTCAAGGATTTTCATGTTTGGTTCTCCTTTGGATTCGCAGAGAAAAATTGACTGAACTGATTTCGTAGTCCCTCCAGCCTTTCGCTAAAGGCCACCTCTTTGGCCCGTTTGGTTCTTTCGTTTTCCGCAAACCGATTCGTTAAATGTTTTAGTTCGCTCATCTCCGCATCTTTCTGGTTTTTCCAGTTCAGGATTTGGTTGATGATTTCTTTTTGTGTAAAGCTCATGGCTCACCTCCTAAAAAACTAAATGGAGGATTTCAAAAGTAGGTCATGGATTTTTTTGGTGAGCTTGATTCGTTTGGTGGCTTGCTGGATGACCATGGTTTTTAATATCGCCAGGTCAATTTTATTCATTATCTGCTCGGTGATTTCGCCGCAGGAGTCCGTCCCCAAGATTCTTAATTCCAGATTTATTAAATCCTCTGGGAGTTCAGTCAGGCCGTAGCAGGTCAAAAACCTTTTAAGGTAGTCGGCCCCTTTCTCTTTCTTGACCTGGGCGGTCTTTCCGTAGGCCACCAGATTAAAGCGGGAGTTGTAGGCTTTGTAATAGACCACCGCTCGCTTTTTCTTGAGGAGATAGAGGGTCAGTCGCTTAAAATCGCATCGGTCAAGGGACTGATATATTTTTGGCTCTTGGGTGATGAACGATATATCAATCCTACTCACCAAAAACTTGATTTTTCGGTCTTTCAAAAACTGGATGACCTGCTCCAGTTTCGCAATGGCATCGGGTCGCAGAAAAAATAATCCCTTGAACTGGATGGGGTTGGAGGATAAAAAGATTTCTTTGCTTTCGCTTTGGTAAAGGGTTCGTGAGTTCCAGGTGGAGCTGATGGCGGGCATCTCCAGTAATTTAAAAATCTCATGGGCCAGGGCATCGTTCACCATGAGGGTGGAGCTGTAAGGCACCCCGTCCTCATCACTTTGGGGAACTATCAGGGTCGTTTCTTGTTGGTGATAAACTTGTAAATCCAAATAATCCAGGCGGGCCAATTGTTTCATAAAAACCTCCGCCGATTAAATGGAGATTTTTAATTGTCGTCGGTCAGGATGAACGGCACTTGAACCTTTATGACTTGCCCGTTGCCAGAAAAAATAAACCGTCCCGCTTTCAAGGTCGTATCGGTCAGGGTCTTTTCATCGCCCACCAGTAAACGGCTCATCTGGGCGGAGTTTCGGCCCAATAGAAAATTGATGATATTGGTTCGCTGGAGAGTGAGTTCCTCCACCTTGAGAGTCTGGTTGCTTAAAATCACAAAAACCCCAGAGCTACGGAATAACTGGAGAATGGAATTGATGAGATTCGCCAGCTTGTCCTCAAGGTCGTATTGTTCCTTGAGTTGGATTTGTTCAGCGGTGGAGTCTTTGGTTATTCGGAGCTGGGCCGTGGAGTCATGTATTGGCTTAACTCATCGCAAATCAGGAGCATGGGCTGGGGGAGGGGTTTTAATTCTGGGTATTTGGATTTAATCTTGAGCCAGTGGGAAATCGTGATGCCGTTGTCGGCCAGATACTTTCTATATTCGTCAATTTCCCTTTTGTAGCTTTCCAGAGTCGCAACGGCCTCTCGCAACTCATCCAGAAAAATCGGATTTAATGTTTTCGTCCCTGGGTATTTCTGGATAAGTCCGTGGAAATCCGTCCCCTTGGCATCCAAAATCAAAACCCGATAAAAATGGGAGCCCGTGGCTTGAATCCATGTCCCCAAAAATGAGTTGGCCACCGCCATGATGGAATTGCCTTTTCCTCCACCCGCCAAAGAAAAAATCCCCAGAGAAAAATCACCCCGTCGCAAATCCAAAATCAAATCTTCGCCAATAGCGGTTCGGCCCAGCCAATACTGGCCAGGTTCCAGATTTTTCGGGCAGTCGGTCATTGAGAGAGTTTCTTTAAAACTCTCGGTGTGGAAAATGATTTGGGGTTGCCGCCAGGGGATTCTGGATTTTCGGGTTGAGATGTGTTCAATCTTGATTCCCAAAATATGTTCCAGATTTGGCTTGAGCCGTTCAAAGTCGGGAACGGCAAAGGCGGGGTTGTATTTGGTGAGGACGATATTGTTTTGCTCTTGATGAATCTTGAGAGTGGATGAGATGACTTTTTCACGGATGGCTTTGGTATTTGGGTCAGTGAATCGTTTTCGCTTTTCGTGATAGATTCCCAGAGCCTTGAGTTGTCCCTTTCGGAATCGGAAATGATTTTTAATTTTACGATAGAGAAATGCCAAAAGCCCCACTCCAATGAGCAGGGCCGTCAGCATCGCAAAGAGTTTCATCTTTACGGTGGAGTCCATTATTTCAGCTCCACTTTTTTAATGATTCGGGTGTAAGTCTTGACGGATTTTCCCTCTGGGATGTGAAATTGCTCCACCTCCAAATAATAATCCCCAGGCCTAATTTCCTGGAGAGATTTACATCGGATATAATCGGGGGCCGTCAGGGTTTCGGTGATTTTCTTTTCGCTCTCAAGAATCACCACCCACTTGAGATTTTTCCCGATGTCCTTTTCATCGGTCGCAGGGGAACATTCCACCACTTTCGCTTTTATCAGGTTCGCTATTTTTGCCATTGTCTTTCTCCTTGTTTTTGGAGGCATCATTGCCTCTGGAGAAATAAATGGAGGATTTTAAAAGTGGATTTATATGGGTGTTTTTTGGGCCAGGTTTGGGGCTATTAGATATAGCCCCAAACCTGGTTCTTATATTGACTCCAGAGTGTCCTTAAAAGATATTAAACAGCATTTAAAGGGGGTTTTATGAAATCAATTGTGCTTTTATTTAGCTTGTTAATAGGTCCGATTGCTTTTGCCAGTCAGAATCTGAATCATATTGGATGTATTTATGTGAAAGATGCACAAGGTTGGCAATTCTGGCAGGTATTTGCTTCGGGAAATAGTTTTGATTTACAAAATGGACAAAGAAACTTTTTAACTGGCTTATGGACAAGTGAAAAGCCCGTCCTACCTAATTATGCCGTCTGCACAACTATGGTAGGAACTGATGATAAAGATTCGGTTGCTGTTGAGAGCTATCGTTATAAGGCAGATGAATTTGACCCCATGACCGCAAACGATTCATGCACTGTTACGGGAAAAAATGTTGAGCTTATCTCTGCCGATAGCACCAATGTTAAAAAAGGGTCTTTTGCACAGGTAGAAATTGATTGGATTCCTCCGTATGCTGATAAAATCCAAATCAGAGAATATATCCCCTTAGATTCTGAAATGGATAAAGTCGGTGAGATTGCTACTGATAAATGCCTTGAGCTAATGCCAAACTAAATTCAACTAAAGGGCTCCGGTTAAGGAGCCTTTTTATATTTCTTTTTGGTGTAAGTTGTCTCATTAAAACGGATGCTCCGCTTGTCTTTATAGTGCCTCCAAGTCATTTCAATGGAGGCATGGCCCGCCCAGATGCTGATTTGTTCAAGGCTTTGCCCTTTGTTCAATAGGAAATCAGTAAATCCTTTTCGGCCACAGTAGAGGTCATATTTAAAATTGATGTCGTAGGTTTTGCTTTTGTCTTTACAGTGTTCGTCCACCCATTTGGGTGTGGGTCGTTTAGCTTGTTTCTTTTCTATCAACTTCAGGGCTTTTTCTTGCTCATCGCAAATGATGGGGATTCTTTTATACTTGTCGTCTTCGCTGACGGTTGTGAGCTTACTTTGATAGATAACTAAAACAGGGACTCCATTATGATTTTCAATCTCTGGTTTTTTTATGGCCCCATCGCACTCCGATGGCCTTAAACCAAAAACAAAACTGATAAAAAGCCAATTGTATTTCTTAACGCCCACCCGCGCAGCGGGGCCGCGCGGACTTTTTGGAACATAAGCTGGT
>JBCECD010000306.1:0-6629 GCA_039206745.1 Bdellovibrio sp.
CATCATTAACTATGAGCACCCTGCTTACAACTACTACACTTCAAAACGATTCAGTGACCTCTTTTATCCAAACTATTTGATCACATTTGGTACTATGGCCCTGCGGGAGATTCAATCCAGCTCTTTTATCGAAGACGGTCGAGTTCTATCCTGTGGCCATCCCTATCTGGATTTTATCTCTGAAGGACTTTTCTTCGACTCTCAGGAAGTAAAACATAAAGGTATTGTTGGCGTGACATTGCAATGGACCGACGAGGATGTCGTCATTCCTTTCATCAATCGGGTCGCAGAATTACAACCTAACATCACCTTCATTCTGATTCCGCGCATTCCCAACTTAGAAAAGTACAACGCTCTCTTATTACCTGCCAATGTACACATTGAGAGGAATTTAGATTTTTACTCTCTTCTTAAAGGGGCCATCGATATTCACTGCACAACCTACTCAACCTGTGCTTTAGAAGCTCCCTATATGGGAATACCGAATATTCTAATTGATTTCGACAAAATGGCCACCCGATACTTCGCAAAAGTGCTTCCACCATCATCTTATGATATTTATGTCAGAACAGAGACAGAGTTCATTGCCGCAATAAAGAAGCTCGCCACCTACTCACCTCTCGCTGTCAGAAACGGAATTAAAGATCTTTATTCCTTTTCTTACAAAGAGAACCTGGACAAAATTCTTGCGCAAGTTCTCAGAGGTTCTTCTTAGGCGTGAATAATGTTGGCATAAGTTCCACGATATTTACCGCGAGTATCGACAACCAACTTTGCATGACTGCGAATCATCTCATAGTCGAACTTATCATGGTCCGTTGCTAGCACAACACAGTCATAGGAAGACAGAAGCGACGGAGTTATATTCACACTTTGCATATCGAAACGATGTTCTCTCATTTTTGGAAATACAGGCACATGAGGATCTGCATAGCTCAACACGGCACCGTCATCCCGTAACATTTCCATTAGAAACACGGACGGTGACTCTCGCATATCATCTATATTCTTTTTATAGGAGATACCCAAGACCAAGACCTTCGCATTTTTAACAGCTTTACCCTGCTTATTTAAAGCATCTGCGATTTTTTTCATTACATACCCTGGCATAGAGGCGTTGATCTCTCCCGCCAACTCAATAAATCGAGTATGAATGCCGTACTCTCGCGCTTTCCAGGTTAAATAAAAAGGATCAATCGGGATGCAATGTCCACCGATGCCAGGGCCAGGACGATATGCTACAAAGCCGAACGGCTTTGTAGCGGCGGCATCAATCACCTCGTGAATATCGATCCCCATTTTATCAGCTACAATCTTCATTTCATTCACTAAACCAATGTTCACAGCCCGGTGAATGTTTTCGAGCAATTTTGTCATTTCCGCAGCTTTGGTGGAACTCACCGCCACAACTTTATCAATCACTCCCGAATAGAGAGACATTCCCACTTCCAAACAGGCCTTCGAATATCCACCTACAACTTTAGGAATTGTTTTAGTTGAAAAATGGGCATTTCCCGGATCTTCACGCTCAGGTGAAAATACCAAAAAAACATCCTCTCCCACCTTCAAGCCACGGGACTCGATTCGTGGCTTTAACTCCTCATCCGTCGTTCCTGGATAAGTTGTGCTTTCCAAAGACACCACTTGTCCCTTGCGCAAATAAGGCAATATTGAGTCCATCGTATTCAGCACAAAACTCAAATCCGGTTCACGATACTTATTCAATGGAGTGGGGACACACAAAATGATCGCATCAACCTGAGCAATCTCAGAAAAGGAAGATGTCGCTGTCAACCCCTTCTCTACAGCCGCCTTCACGGATGCTCCTGCTATATGCTCAATGTAACTCTGACCACTGGTGATTTTTTTTACTTTGAAGTCGTCAATATCAAATCCAACAACAGAATAACCTTCATCGGCATAACGCAAAGCCAATGGCAATCCCACATACCCCAAGCCAACAATCCCAATCACAGCCTTTTTTGATTTTAACGATGATACTAAGCTCATAATTCTCCATAAAATTTAAGCCCCTGAATGATAATCCTGATGGACTTTTGAGTAAATATTTTTAAACAGTTCCCGTACAATGTGATGCGCTATTTGAGTCGAGTTTTCTCTCTTATTACCCCTAGAGCACATCCCACCAGAATAAAAAGCCCCAACCTTGCCGGATGAAGCATCATAGGACTTTCAAAAATTCCGCAAAGCAGAAAGGCAAACAACACCGCCCCCATAGAAATACACAATCTCTTAATGTAAGGACTGACCGTGCTTTTGAAGCTCACAATAGACTCTCTTAATAAAGAAATAAAAAACCAGGACCAAGCCGCAAACCCGATCACACCCGAACCAGCCAGAATCTGAAGATACTGATTATGGGCATGACCAAATACAGCCCCACCCATGAAAAGCTTTTCATAAACAGCTGAATTTCCATAAAAAGAAGGAAGCAGCCGAACCGTCTCGTAAAACCCTACTCCCAACAGAGGATAATCCAGGAACATTTTCCAGTAGGCTTTCCATAGCTCCAGCCGAATGCCTTGCGAGCTGTCAGGAGATAAATTGAATGAATATATAATGCGGTCACGAAAGCCAAAAATATTCAGAAAGTAAAATCCCGCTAATGTAACAACAATGACACCCAAAACGCCGATATATCTTTTGCTCGGACGTATTATAAACATCAGAAGCAACGTTCCTATCATCGCCAGCCACACACCACGTGTTTGGGTGAAAAAAAGAAGAGTCGTCAAAACGACTAACGTCAATATAAGAGCTGCATCTATTTCTCGACGCTCCCATGCATCACAGAAATCCCAAGCCAGCAGAAAAGCCCAAGGTAAAAGTAGAACACAGGCCGCAACATTGACGTTCCCAAAGACACCTTCATAGCGAACTTTAAGCATCGCCAGTCCCTCTTGATAAGGCAGTGTCGCTAATACCATTACAGATAAAAGTACCAACCACAAAGTCTGAGGACGGCTTTCCTCCTGGGCTAAAAAACTCCCCCAATAAATTGCTATAAAGTACGCGGCTATCCATCTTAAGCCCGCCATCTCCTCCAGTTGCTCGGGACCGACTTGAGGAGCTCCAAAAAAGTACCCCAGAATAGAAGCCCCTCCCCACACTAATAACAGAACATCTGTCTTACGAAAAACTCGCAGAGACCTTTGCACAACAGCTGCATTATTGGAAAACAGAGTGAAAATAATACCGGTAAAACCTAACGCAAAAAAGATATCCGTGATTTTCCATGAAATAAAAAGAGATAAAAACGCCAGAGCAATACTGTAACGGAGGTACTTCAGTCTGCCTTTAGTTCCCACATCACTCATCTCGTTAGACCCTTCTATTTCTGGCTCAGAACAAAAATTCTCATCTTTGCTTTTCAAGCTCAGAATGAATCAAAAAGATTGTTCACCAATGGAATCACTCGCTCTCGAGAGTATTCTTGAGCTCTCTTTTTCGCTAACAATGCATACTCCGCTCGTGAATTCATATCAGAAATGTACTGCCTAATGTGATCAGCCAACTTCTGAGCATCTTTCAGCTCGTACATAAGACCATATTTTCCGTGCTCTAAAATATCTGAAGGTCCTACCGGGCACTTCGTTGCCACCACTGCTTTTCCTAACGACATGGCCTCAACAATGACCAAACCAAATCCCTCGCGAATTGCTGAATGTACAAAGAATTGGGCTTTCTTGATCCAAGGATAAGGATTTTTTTTCGCACCGAGCAGAACCACCATGTCTCCGAGTTGGTAATCTTCAATCAGCTTACGCAACTCAAAGTACATATCTCCATCGCCAATAATGTAGTGAAGATAACGAACTCCACGCTCTTTGTTAATCTTGGCGGCCTCAATCAAAGACCGAACATCCTTTCCCGGGACCAGACGGGCGACAGAAATAATGTAGTCCTTGCGAAGGCTCTCTTGCTCCTCGGAACTCAAGCTGGATTCATCGTCTGCTTTCTCATGGATACGCTGAAAGTCAAAGAGATTAGGAATTAAAACAAAATGATCCCGGAGCATCGGAAAAAGAGTGTTGAACTGCTGTACCATCTCGGGGCAGAGAAGAACAATTTTTTTATAGTGACGGATGCGCCAGAAATACTTCCAACGTTCACAAAATCCCATATGAGACTTATCTCCATGCATCCATAGTACAATCTTTTCATCTCGCAATTGAGGAATCACTTTGTCTAAAACAGGAGAGAAATCGATGAGTAAATCGTAACTTCCGATTTCCTTCAAAAGAACTTTCATTCTTTTGACAAGCTGGCTACGCATCTCACGCACAGAGTTGGGTTTACTTCCCTGAGAAAAAATATATCGGACCGAGACTTCAGGCGGAATCTCCTTCAGGAGATAATTCTCCATACCTAGATCATCCCTCAAAATCAAAGACACCTTATAGCGATTGAGATCAATGGTCCTGATATAAGTCGCCAATACCACTTCGGCGCCACCGAAAGACAGATGCTCGGTTATGAAAACAATGTGCTTCTTCATCTTATGACTATTGACCTTCTCTACAAACTTAAGTCCTCAAAGGTACTCTAAAAATAGAATATTACACCCATTGGCTTGCCGAGTTATTATAAGTTTTATTTCAGCCTCTCCGCTTCCTTTACCTGCGCACGTCCAGATATAGTTAACTTTTTTTAATCCATTCCTCACCTTCTCAAAAACAGCGAGGAGAAATGGGAATTTTTTTCTTTGTAGATCTTTCCTCTTTTTTTACAGATTATAAAAGCGTTTAATTTCAAATACTTAAAAGAATCATCCACTCATGTTATGAAAGCCTTTTCTCTCCCACTCAATTCCTCTTGAATCTCCAGGACAGGTCGATATAACCCTCTCCTATGAAAAAGCTTATTTCTTATACAATTCAAATCTGCCTTCTTATTGTTTCCTTTTTTTCTTCCATTGCCTGGGGACGGTTCTTACCCCTGGAAAATCCCGCTCAACAAGCAGTAGAAAAGCAAGTCATCCAATCTCCCTACGAACCTATTTTGACCTGCTGGGCATGGAGTTGCTCTGCCTCAGCCTCTGTCCAATTACGCGAAGTCGAGTGGCAAAAAATAGACACTCTTTTTCAACCCATCGCCACTTCTGCTCGCGAAGAAAGAAAGCAAATTCGACTTGCTATGGGCTTATTTGAAAAAATCGTGGGTGAACTGAATGGCCAAACAAAATTTGATCTAGGAGCACCCAACTCAAAAGGTAAAGGCAAACCCGGTCAAACCGACTGCGTAGATGAGTCGACCAACTCAACACGCTATCTTAAATTTTTAAAGGCGCGAGGCCTGCTCCGTTTCCATCAAGTCACTGAAATAGAAATGCGTTTCAATAAAGCATGGATGCCTCTTCTCGGACAACATTTTACAGCCACTATTCAAGATCTTAAGACAAGTCAGCGATATGCTGTAGATACCTGGTGGTACGACAACGGAACTCCCGCCGTCATTCAAAAATTAGACGCCTGGCTCAAAAGAACGAGTTTTGATCCGGCCTACGTTCCGTAGACTCTTCTTCTCACTATCGAAATTCACCAGCAATCGGATAATGCAGCCAGCCAACTCTATTGTCCGATAGAACTATTGGGTTTCAGAAAATCATTTCTATTTACTCACCATCAGATTACCTATAGAGTCACCCCCTATGAGAGTGATCGATATTGGGTGCGGACCTAATAAGTTTGAGAATGCATATGGTGTAGATCAGTTTCCCTTCCCGGGAGTAGATCAAGTTTTCGACCTGAGCTCGGCTCACTGGCCTATCGAAGATAATTCTTTTGATTTTGTTAGAGCCAGCCACGTCATTGAGCATGTTCAAAATACTCAGAACTTTCTCAAAGAAATCCATCGCATTGCCAAACCTGGAGCAGAGGTCTTAATTGAGACTCCGCACTTCTCTTGGATTGACTCTTGGAATGATCCTACTCATCTCTGGCATTTTTCCAGTGGGTGGTATAAGTGCCTACAAAAAGGGGAGTACCTCAGTTACATCACTGGTGAATACAAATTGATTTCCAGCAATATTGAGTTTAACACCTCTATCCGCAGTCTTATTCCTCGCTTTCTGGCGAAAGTCCTGGGGCATGAAACTTACGAAAAACATTATGCCTTCATCTTTCCAGCCCGAAATATCCATACCCGTTTAAAAATCATCAAATGATTGTAATGCTCTTTTTTGGTCCTGCTTCTTACAACAGAGGAGCCAACATCTTGATCGCACCTAGACATGTAAAGTGAACACCATCATTCCAATAGCGGGGACCTCCATCATCTCCGGGAATGCCTTCTAAATAGCTGGCAACCCGAACGTTGGGAAGCGAAAGCGCGAGAAGCCTCTCCACCATTTTAAAATGGTTGCGATAAAGTTCGGGGTTGTCCTTCTGCATACGCTTCATAAAATCAGGATGATAGGGTGGAAGAACGTAGATCACTTCGATCCCGGCCTGGCTCCACTGCGTAAACTGATCTGCCAATATCCTCCAGTAGGTTTCGTCCTGCTCTTGCCTCAAAACGGCATTGAGGTAATTTTCATAAAGAATTTGAATTTCTTTCGATAACATATCAGCCTGTGTTTTACCCTTGAACTCAGGAGTCAAACAGAA
>JBCECD010000306.1:6639-7629 GCA_039206745.1 Bdellovibrio sp.
ACTGATAGTCAATTCCCTCTCCGGACCCCACACTCTCCAAAGATCTCATTTCACCACTGAAGCCCGCCAAAGCCGCCTCAAATGTATTATGATCCGTCAATTTTTGTACCTTCTTAAGGCTGTGGACGACACTTTGTCGTCTCAATATCTCTGGTAAATTCCTGTCAAAAGCTTGAGTCAAAAACACTTTTGCATCTGTATTTTGAGATATGAGTTCGAAGAAATCTCCCAACCAAATAATTCGCTTTAAAGAAGCTTCTGATTCAACACTCACCTTCGCCAAAATAATTTTCAAAATAAGATCCGCGCCACCTTGAGATAAATTCAAGGTCTTCAATCCTGTCCTCTCTTGAACCCATAGCGGTGACGTCGTCTCTCCCCGACTCGAACCTAAAATCAAAACTTGTGCGTCAGGATGTGCCTTTGCCGTTTGTGCGGCATGATAGTAAACATTTTGCGAAGGTCGTCCCAACTCAATATTTTCACAACGATAAAAGCACAGCGGATCTTGAATATACACAAAGCCCACAACACTCGCCATAAGAGCCATGGTGATGCCACCGAAAAGCCATAAATATTGAATTGTCTTCATAAACCGTCCATCAAAATTGGAAGTAGAGGAAAGGGGACTCCTCGCCCATGTACATCAAGCAAATCAAAAACAGCAAAGCCAGAACAAAAGTGTTTTTTACCGAAGGCTTCATGCGGATCTCCCACGTATTCTTAGCAAAGAAGGCCGCCCCCAGAGCCACCGCCAAAGCCAAGAAGAAGCGATCCTTATTGCGAATGGCAATCAGCGAAAGGTCCCAAGTCCATTGACTGTTCAAAAGAAAAACCTTCTTCAACCACAAACCGGCCATCGACAAGTCATGGGAGCGAAAAAACACCCAACCGATATTCACAAGCAAAAAAGTCAGAACCCCTTTTACCACTTTATTGGGAATGAACGACCACCCCAGATCCTTCCACACCCTCTCGAGAGCCAGGAAG
>JBCECD010000307.1:0-5636 GCA_039206745.1 Bdellovibrio sp.
CAGCCCGAGTGCATTTCCCCGTCCGCCATTAAAACGGCGGCGCCAATGAAAGCCCCTGAGTAAGGAGCATGAGCGTGGCGCTGAGCCTCGCAAGCAAGTTGGAAAAGTCTTTTCTGTGTATCGGTCATAGTCCCTGACTTTCTAAAATTTTATTGAGCTCCATCAGAGGCAAGCCCTGAATTGCCGTGAAATCACTGGTTTCAATCTTATCAAAAAGCATGATGCCATGTTTTTCAATCTTATAACTTCCAGCACAGTCCAAAGGCATATCCAACTGCACATAGTGCTCAATCTGCTCGCGCGAAAGTTTTTTCATAGACATGCGAGTGATATCCGTATGCGGAATGATCTTGTCCTCGCAAATCACACAAATCGCTGTGATCAATTCATGAACCTGACCCTGCATTTCTAAAAGCTGATCAACAGCCTTTTCAATTGTATGAGGTTTGCCCAAAATTTGTCCCTGCCACGAGACCAATTGGTCTCCGCCGATCACAGCCTTTCCCGGACCCGCCAGACTGGCAGCCTTCAGGTAAGCTAATTTTTCCGCCAAAGCCAGAGGCGAAAGAGAGGGGTCCTTCTCTTTTTCCTCATCTATTTGGGGAGCTTCCTGTCTGAATTTGTAGTCGAGACGGGAGAGCAACTCTTGACGGTACTTGGATGTGCTAGCGAGAATAAGCTCAATTGTTTCCATGACCGTATTATCCAAAGAGTCGCATTCCTCTGTCAATAAGGCCTCTACAACGCATTCTCATATAATGTTCAATTGCACCTGAAAATACGGAAATTTCCGACAAATAAAGAGCCAAAGAGGGAAATTTGCGGTAAAAGGAGGGCCGATTTTAGGAAACGATTATGACGAAGAAAAATCTCCCCGACGTAGCTCAGGAAACGCATCAAGATAAATATGCCCCCTTGGATTGGGTCGGCATGGGCTCTATTGAGCTTCCGCTGTTGTTGCGACAGAGTGATGGACTGTACCGCATTCCTGCGCGTGTTGATGCCAAAGTCAGTCTCGATAAAACGCCTTCGCGCGGTATTCATATGTCTCGTCTTTATTTGATCGCACAAAACATTCTCTCAAAAACGGAATTGTCTTTGCAACTTTTGGGAGAGGCCACGGATGAGTTTTTAAAAACACATCAAGATCTTTCGACTCAAGCTCTGGTGCAGGTTCACTTCGAGGCTCCTCTGTTGCGCCCGGCTTTAAAGAGTGGACATGAGGCATGGCGCTCTTACCCCGTCACTCTGACTGCACAAAATAGCAATGGACAAAAGAGCTACTTTTTAGAGGTGGTGGTGACTTACTCGAGTACGTGTCCAGCTTCCGCGGCTTTGTCGCGGCAGTTGATTCAGGAGGAGTTTAAACAGCAGTTTGGAGCTCAACCTCTGGATTTTGACGTGGTTCATTCCTGGTTGGGAACCCCTCAGGGGATTGTGGCAACACCTCATGCTCAGCGTAGTTTTGCTAAAGTGAAAGTGGAAGTAGGCCCGCAGTACTTCTATGGAAAGCTGATTGATCTGGTGGAAGAGGCTTTGCAAACTGCAGTTCAGGGAGCGGTGAAACGAGAGGACGAGCAGGAGTTTGCTCTGCGGAACGGACAGAATCTCATGTTTTGTGAGGATGCCGCTCGCCGTGTGCGTGAGATTTTAGAGGGACAGTCCGACGTACTGGATTATGCAGCAGAGTTCAGTCATGTTGAGAGCTTACATCCTCATAATGCGGTTTCTCATGTGAGCAAAGGCTTAAAACTCAAAAGTGGACCCTTTAATTGTTGAGGACTCCTGATCTCTGAGTGTGCTTTTTGCGCATCAACATAGTAGAGGCTCCACGGGGGAGACGTAAACTTTGCAAGTCAATTGAAAATGATTCCTAATTGAGTGGACTTCTCACTAAGCATCTCCTATAAGAAGTGGCGAGGTGCCCATGAGCAAGGATTCCGTTCCATTTTTACCCCGACAGCACGATAAAGATATCATTATTCATCAGGACGAATTTGGTGAAGCGGAACTCAAACGCATCATTCGCACTTTGAACTTAAAAGTCACGGGACAGCGGATGGCGATTTTGAAGACTCTTCATGAAGGGCGCCGCCATGTGACGGCTCAAGAACTCTATGAAAAGCTGAATAAAGATCATCCGGAGATCGGCTTTGCGACCGTTTATCGTTTTTTGCGAACTTTAACTGAAGGCCATTTTGTCACGGAAGTGAGAATGGGTGGTTTGCCAGCTCGCTATGAACTCACCCCTAAAGGTCACCATGACCATTTAACTTGCGTGAAGTGCGGGAAAATTTGTGAGTTCGAAAATCGCGCTATCGAAGGACTGCAAGAAAAAGTAGCGCATCAGTTCGGCTTCAGACTCACTCACCACATCCTAGAACTCTACGGAATCTGCCCAGACTGCCAAGCAAAGTCCTAAAAAAAAGGTGCCTGGTGTTTTTTTACAACCTGGGTGCGTTAAGTCCTGGTGAACCTTCGTAATTCTTGTGTGTAAAAAGGGCCTTTATTAAGATGAATTCCTATGTCGCAAGCAGATGATGGAATTGTAGTCAAAGGGGCCCGGGAACATAATCTTAAAAATGTCAGTGTGACTATTCCGCGAAATAAAATCACGGTATTCACGGGATTGAGTGGAAGTGGAAAATCCTCTCTGGCTTTTGATACGGTTTACGCCGAGGGACAGCGACGTTATGTGGAAAGCCTGTCCGCCTATGCCCGAAATTTTTTAGAGCAATTGAAAAAGCCGGAAGTGGATTCGATTTCCGGATTGTCACCGGCTATTGCTATCGATCAAAAATCTGTGAGCACGAATCCACGTTCCACAGTGGGAACCGTGACGGAAATTTATGATTATCTCCGCTTACTGTATGCCAAGGTCGGAGTGCCCGAGTGTCCCATTCACCATGTGCCAGTGACGAGCCAAACTCCGCAGCAGATTTGTGATGAGGTTTTGCGCAAGAGCATGGGGACTAAGTTCTATGTTTTAGCGCCGATGGCTTCGGGGAAAAAAGGGGAGTTCCTTGCTGAATTCCAACGCTGGGCGAAGAAGGGTTTTGTCAAAGCGAAAGTGGATGGCAAAATGATCGAGCTCGATAAGGCGACGAAGTTGGCTAAGACCAAAACCCACGATATTGATTTGGTTGTTGATCAGCTGATTCTCAAAGAAAATCTAAAGCTCCGTTTGGCAGAGAGTGTGAACACCGCCTTATCCATGGCTGGAGGGCGTGTGGTGATCGAAACTTTGCAAGGAGAGAGAGTCTCTTATTCTCTGCATTCTGCTTGTCCGGAGTGTGGATACAGTTTTCCGGATATTGAGCCTCGCCTGTTCAGTTTCAACAATCCGCGTGGCGCCTGTCTGACCTGTAACGGTCTGGGCACGATGGATCTTGTGGAGGAAGAGCAGTTTTCGGACTCCGAAGTGGGTGGCAAGAAGCTGGACAAAGTGGTTTACAAATACAAAGGTAAGAAGACGTCCGACGAAGAGGATGAAGAGTCCGAAGAAATGGTGCTGTCCGCTTGTCCGGACTGCGGAGGGACGAGGTTGCGGGCGGAGGCTCTGAATATCCGGTTACAGGGGCGGACGATTGCCGAATTGTCCGATATGAGCGCCGTGGACTTGCGCGAGTGGATCGCTCAGATTCCGTGGAAGTCGAAAGATCAACTGATTGCGGAAAAAATTGTGAAGCAGATTGCCTCGCGATTGGATTATCTAATTCGTGTGGGTACGTCGTATCTTTCATTGAGCCGACCTTCGCGGACTCTTTCAGGAGGAGAGGCTCAGCGCATTCGTCTGGCGACGCAAGTGGGCTCTTCTCTGATAGGGGTTCTGTATGTGATGGATGAGCCGAGTATCGGTTTGCATCCGCGAGATCATCATCGTTTGCTCAACATTATTGGTGAGCTTAAAGATCGGGGTAATACCATTCTTTTGGTCGAACATGATGAGGACACCATTCGTTACGCGGACTTCGTCGTGGATCTGGGGCCCCGTGCGGGAGTTTTAGGTGGTGAGATAATGGCTCTGGGAACACCTGAGCAATTGGCGAATAATCCTCGATCGATGACGGGCAAGTATCTGAAAGGGGAATTGCGTATTCCTGTGCCGGCGCAACGGCGCAAAGGTCACAAAGAGAATTTGGTTTTGACGGGAGCTACAGGGAACAATTTGCAGAATGTGCAACTGACCATTCCTCTGGGAACTTTTACCGCGGTGACGGGGGTTTCCGGTTCCGGGAAAAGTACACTCATCATTGATACCCTTTATAAAATATTGGCAAAGCATTTCTATAAGGCGATGGCGATTCCTTCGCCGTATAAAAAAATTGAAGGACTGGAGAAGATTGACAAAGTTATCGATATCAATCAGCGACCTATCGGACGGACGCCTCGGTCGACACCGGCTACCTATGTCGGACTGTTTCCGATGATCCGGGATCTGTTCGCCCATCTACCGGAGTCCAAGCTGCGGGGCTATGAGCCCGGACGGTTTAGCTTTAACGTCAAAGGCGGACGATGTGAGACCTGTCTGGGGCACGGACAGATCCGTCTTGAGATGCACTTCCTGAGCGATGTCTTTGTCACCTGTGATACCTGTCAGGGGCGCCGTTATAATCGTGAAACTTTGAACGTGAAATACAAAGGCAAATCCATTGCTGACATTCTGGAAATGAGTGTTGGAGAAGCCTTGGAATTTTTCCGCCACCACAGTCAGATTCATCGCAAACTGGAAACCTTGCATCGAGTGGGATTGGATTATATCACTCTCGGACAGAGTTCGACGACTCTCTCAGGTGGAGAGGCACAGCGAGTGAAACTCTCCAAAGAGCTTTCTCGTCGCGGTACGGGCAAGACCCTGTATATTCTCGATGAGCCGACAACCGGACTGCACTTTGATGATGTCCGGAAATTGGTTGAACTCATTCAGGAGTTGGCGGATCAAGGGAACACTGTTCTTGTGATCGAACATAATATGGAAGTGGTGAAAGCGGCAGACCATGTGATTGATCTCGGTCCGGATGGCGGCAGAGGCGGTGGCCGGATCGTCGCCACGGGAACTCCGGAAGAAGTTTCCCGCGTGAAAGAGAGTGAAACCGGACGCTTCCTGCGTCCTCTTTTGAAAGCTTGAGTCGGGGAAAATCCTTGCTTCTTGACAAAGAATAGACGAACTTTTGAGGCACTATGAAATATTTTACGGGTTCTTTCGTATTCACCTTTTTGGGGCTTATTGCGTCTTATTTTGTTGGCTATTACTACGGAGGCTCGGTCACAGCGGGATTGGGTGCTCTCTTCATCGCCTGTATTTTGGCGGTTCTCGAAGTCTCGTTGTCTTTTGATAATGCGATTGTCAATGCCGTCGTTTTAAAAGAGATGACTCCGGTGTGGCGACATCGCTTTTTAACCTGGGGCATGCTCATTGCGGTGTTCGGAATGCGTCTGGTCTTTCCACTTTTAATCGTGACCTTCGTCGCTCACGTCACGCCCTGGGAGGCTTTGGTGATGGCCGCCACGCGGCCCGACGACTATGCAAAGTTGATGTTGTCAGCTCACCTGGAAGTGGCCGCCTTCGGAGGAAGTTTTCTTTTGATGGTGGCACTCAAATATTTTTACGATGAGAGCAAAGAACTGCATTGGAT
>JBCECD010000307.1:5646-7440 GCA_039206745.1 Bdellovibrio sp.
GGCCTATCTCGGTAGCAAGGTGGAAGCCATTGAGGTCGCTTTGTGCTTGGTGATCCTCGCGATCATCACCCATTTCTTGCCGGAAAATGAAGGCCTTCCTTTTTTGAAAGCAGGGATGGCCGGCTTGATCACCTATGTGATCGTGGATGGTATCGGTTCTTGGCTTGAGGCCTCTGATGACACCATGAAGGATGTTCATCGCGCCAGTGCCGGGATGTTTCTGTATTTAGAAGTTCTCGATGCTTCTTTCAGCTTTGATGGTGTGGTGGGAGCTTTTGCCATCACTCATAATTTATTCATTATCATGATTGGTCTGAGTATCGGTGCCTTCTTTGTGCGAAGCTTGACTATCATGTTCGTTGAAAAGGAAGCTCTGACCAAGTTTGCTTTCCTGGAGCACGGCGCTTTTTACGCAATTGGCATGCTATCCATGATCATGCTCTCCGACCCCTTCCTGCATGTGCCTGAATGGGTGACCGGTTTGAGTGGCGGCGTCGTTATTCTGGTGTCGTTTCTGTGGTCTTTGTGGCGGGCTCCAAAAGAATCTGTATAGCGGAAGCCAATAGAATCAGAGCGGCTCCTGTCATCTGAAAAGGACTGAGTCGCTCATGTAAAAGAATAAATCCAAAAAGAGCCGCAAAAGGTGATTCTAAAAGAAACAGCATGCTCGCTGTTGTATCAGATAAAATCTTTTGTGTGCGAATCTGCAAATAAAAAGCCACAAGACTTGACCCCAAGCCCAGATAAATCACTCCGGCCCACGCCAAGCTTTGAGTGCTTTGAACTGTGACAGTCTCCTGCGTAAAGAGCAGAGGACAAAGAATCAACAGACACCAAATAGACTGAAAGTTATTAAAACGAAAAGCATTTCCCACCCGGGAAGAAACCCGGCCTATATAAATAATATGAAGAGCCGCAAAGATCGAGCAGGCAATAGTCCACAGATCGCCAATATTAATATCTCGCAGATCCGCATCCACTAACATAAAGGTGCCTCCCAGGGCCAGCCCCACCAGAGCGTAGTGATACCAACTGCTGCGTGCCCGGAAGAAGAGTGTATTCAGCACGGGAACCAGAATGACATAGAGACAGGTGAGAAAACCACTCTTCGTCGCCGTCGTGTATTGCAAACCGATAGTTTGTAATAAGAGCAGAGCGCCCAAAAATAAACCGGCAGGAAAAGCCCGTTGCACTTCCTCTTTTAACGAGAAAAAGCGAGGACCTTTGATCACAAGATAAATCACTTCGCTGACCACAGAGGCCACAGCAAAGCGATAGACCAGAGTTTCCACGGGAGTGAAAGCCTCCAGAGCCCATACCGTAGCAATGAAGCCAAAGCCCCACAGCATACCGGCGAAAATCATTTCCAGGACAGCTTGGCGTTTAGTCAAAGGCTTCAGACCAAATGCGTGACTTCTCGAAACCATCCACTTCCAAGAGTTGGTGTTTCACCTCTTTGATCATGGCGCCATTACCGCAGAGATAGAAGGTCGTGGGAATGTCTTTGTATTCGAATTCAGAAATAAAGTTCTGTACATAACCCTTTTTCCCAGTCCAAGCCTCTGAAGGGCGACTTAAAACATACTCGTATTTAAAGTCAGGCAGATCTTTTTGTAGAGCTGCGAGCTCTTTCTCATAGTAAATGTCTTTTTCCGTGCGCACACCAAAGAGAAGGCGGTAACGTAAATTCGGATACTGCTCTTTTTTCGAAAGCAAATAGCAGATATGTTGAGACAAGCCGGTTCCCGTATTCAAGAAAACAATTTGCTGTGTGGGAGGCTCTTGAAAAAAGAC
>JBCECD010000308.1:0-7427 GCA_039206745.1 Bdellovibrio sp.
GCAATCTCACAGAATCTCTTAAAAAGGTTCCGCGCGCTCAAGCTGCCCAAGTCCCAAAGGTTCACGATCAGTGGACAACCTATCAGATGCGCACACGTTTTTATCAGTCCATGAAACTTCCCAAAGAGGTCCGTAACGGCCAAGGTCTTTTCTTTCACAGGTGGGTTGCGGCTCTCCCTTACCTAGAACGCTCCTCTAACTCCTCTGAGAAACGGGAAGATTCCTATCTGTGGCAAGGTTCTTATCGCCTGAGAACGCTGTCGGGTATTTGGTCTCCGGATGATAAAAATGGCGTGCGCCTGGGCGACGCCATCGATCGACTGTATTTGTGGACATGGAAATGGATGGCCGCTGAGAATATGTCCAGGGAAAAAGTGATTTGGACTATGGACTCGATCCTTGAACAGGTGGATGTCCATGAGCTCAGCAAAGAAAACTCTCTTCTGTTGCGGAATGCTCTTTCTTGGCTCGCCGTTTTGGATGTCTCTATCCACAAGAAAATCGAAAAACTTTTGCTCAAACTCCAAGGCGTGACAAGCCTTCACTATCCTGTGCTTAACGCCGAGCTTTCTCTGATCTATTGCCTCTTCAAAGAGGACTCAGAGGATTTAAAGAGAGCTCTGGATCAATTTCCGATTTTTAAAAGAATTTACCATCAATGTCTTCAGAATAAAACAGCCCTGCTTCCGTATTTACAATCAGTTTGCCACAACCGTCATGACGAAAAGAATTCCCGATATGATATTCTCGTCAACAGACAAACATCTGAAATCTACTTTAAGCATCTCCATAAAAAAATAAAATCAGATGCTTTGGCCAAAGCACTCTCCGCCCTAGAACAGAATGGCTTTCTTCCTGCTGATCTGGAAAATCTTCGCTCCTGGTACAATCTGAGCGCCCGCCTCCGACAATTTATGCCCGCAAACTCTGTTATCCGTGAAGGGAAACAACTCACTCGCGGACCAGAATGGCCTCACATGAAAATTGTCAACCAGGAGGACTCTCCCTACGAACAAAGATGGGATTCTCTGTCCTTGACAAAAAATCAAATGGTCGGAACAGATGCTTATTTGCAAGCAGCCAAAGCTCTACTGCCTCTTTCTTTTACCCGGCTGCAACTGGAAAAAAGAATGAAAATCTCGAAAGCCACGGCCTGTCGCATGTTAGAGGTCTGGCTGGAAAAAGGCCTTCTGAAAAAAACCGGTCAAGCTCGGTCCATTCGTTATCTTTGGAGAACTCATGAGTAGAATAATTATGTTTCTTTGTTTTTTAATTCTATCCCTCCAAACCGCGCATGCTCAAAGTCTCCCTTTGGAGACCTGGAAAAAATCAGTTGTTAAAACGCTTTCTTTTCCTTGTATCAGTCAGCATCCTCTTTTTGAGGGCACAGGTCTCCTTATTGAGTTTCAGCACAAGATTCAAGTGCTCACCTCAGAGCATGTGGTGATCCACAGCCGCGACAAGAGTTATTGTCATGACATCCTCACCGCTGATGGCAAGCGTCTCCGAACTCAACTGGATTTCTTTTCTTTTAATGCAGGAGTTGCCTTTTTGATTCCGGAAGAAGCCCATGGCCTACCTGCTGTGAGACTCGCCCTTCCGCACTCTCCCTTCAATGTGGAACCGGAAGTCCTGGCTATGGGATATCCAAAGAGCTCATCTCAACTTCAGATTCTTCGTCAGGGAAAAGTCCTCTCGACCACAAGTCGACGGGGCCTTATTCCCTCGGCTCCCGCGAGCATTGAAGTGGCTCAGTTGCCTGCAGAGTATGGCATGAGCGGTGGGATTCTCTTGAGCTCCGAATCATCTGGTCTTTTTCATCTCAGGGGTTTTCTTTCGCACCAAATCCTTCGGCGCACCCCCTCCCAGGGCAGCCGAGTTGAAAATATCGACAATGCCTCTTCGCCCTCTCCTACAGATCTGACTTTCGCGCTTCCACTCGGGGACTTGCCCTTATGGACAACGGCCTCCGCCTCCGACGTCTGGACTCGTGATGCCAAAGATCAGCTCGAAGGTAAAGAAACTGTCTGCCTGCGCTCGTTATGCTTTACTCCCAACAAAACCGTCGCAAGTGATATCTTCGCAATCGGAGGACGTGACTTCGGAGGAGCTGACGGCTCCGGCATCGGTGGTGCCGATGGCTCAGGGATTGGCGGAGCTGAGACTCCTCAAAATGCCGAGATTCTCTACAGCGTTGAAGTGCGCTTTAAAACTGACATTTCATCGACAATAAAATCTCAATCCTTCTCGAATACCACTCTCGAAAAATGGAGAATCTCTCTGCTGCGAGGGCACAGAGTTCATATTTTGTTTTTCACAACCTCGGAGCAAAATCGCCTGACGGCCTTCTATTCACTCAGCCAGTTTCTCACTCTTTTTCTGGAGGGCTCCTCTGTTGCAGTCAGTACCCTCTCAGGACCGAACTCTCCGAGTGATCTCTTTCATCAGAGTCTCAAAAAGACTCTTCACCTCACCCAGATGGCCAGAGATCTTGCCACTTCCACTCCCATGAAGTCCTGGTTTGGTTATCTCAGGGATCAACTGCTGCTGGCAGAAAACGGTATTATCAACTCATCGCAGGTGGCTGATTTAACAGGAAATCTCCATGATGAATTTTGGCAGAATTTTTACGAAGAAAACTTTGACCAGGCCGTTGACCTGGCGGCAAGTCTTCAGAGCTTGACGGGCTCAATGAAGAGGCTCGGCCTATAACAAGTGATCTGATACAAACTTGACAGTGTTGCGGTAGGCCCCCGGGCGAAAGCCTAAGGCCGACAGTTCGCATACATGAATCTATTCTTTCAATTAGGGCCTATTTCAAAACCTCCAAAAATCTCAATACTTTCAATGGTCAAAGGTGAGTTTTGAAATGAGCTCTAGTATGATGATGCAACAACACTCTTCACTGCTTCAAATAGCCCCTGCCCCCTCAGACTCATTTTCTCCTTATACTTTTGCATACCAATACTAGCGATATTTGCAATCACACTGGGTTGATATTTATCAGTACCAATTGCTGAGACAACAGAATCAAAATTCCCATCTAGATCTTCATAAACAAATTCATTTAAAGCCTCTTTAATAGCTTCACTTCCCTGCCCCTCAACCTGGTGAATCGCCAGGTAAAGAGCAAGCAATCTTCTACCTGCTTTTTTATTCCCAACAACTTCAATTTCTTTATTTAGATTTGCAGAAATAGTCGATTCATTGAGACTCGTATAACTAGCAATTAGCTTTTGAGAACAATCCAATTTTTCAGCAATATAGGATACGATCTGCTCAATTTTGTAGTTCGTATGCTTTTCCATATTTATCCCCTATATATGACAATATTATACCGGTTTGGCTTAATTTATTATACTTATCGGCCTTTTTATACAACTTTTTATATTTTTTGGCATTTTTATTTATTTTTATGCTGAAAAACTTGCAAAACTAGACAAAAATCGCCATAATACATCAAGAAGATCGTCACTATAGCCCCTCTTTACGTATCAAAATAGGAACCCTCATAATGTGGACCAAAGTTGTTTGCGCTGATTTAAAAAATGAGCTTAACCGTCTCAAGACTGGAAATGCGCTTGAAGTGCAACGATACAATAATGCGATCGAAGCGATGTCACGAGTCATGGCTGAACCCATTTTAAATGGAGACGGAAAAAGTGGACTCAGAAATTATAAGGCGGCAGACGTACTAGCTCAATATCGCCTATTTTACGAAGTTCTAAAGGAACACAATGTTGTTCACTTCGTCTGGATTAACAACGAAAAGTACATTCACGATCTTAGCCAAACCCCAGACCCCTGCTACGATCACTTCCTAACTTTGATCAATACAAATAAACTACCCGTTTACACTCCGACGAAATCGGCAACTGAGTATACTCTTTCTGGAACCTTCGGAGTTTCAGATTTTATTTATGCAAAATATTCTGACTCAAGCACAGGCACTGCGCGTTCATTTTTAAACATCACGACTGATGACAAGCGGACTTATCACCTAAAAAACATATCCGCTACAGATGAGGACCAAGGACTCGAAGAGATTCTATTGTCAAAGGTCATTAAATCTGCGACGGGCCTAGGAATTAAACTTCACTTTGAATTGGATAAATCGAGAGATCCGCTTAGAGTAAAATTTCTGGAGAATCTTCTAACAAAAAATAACTTTCAAATATCAGACATAGACAACGAAATTGAACTCTGGGAACTGGTTTGCAAGTAACAACCTATTCTCGCCTTATTCACTCAATGCGATGCAGAGTCACATGCACATCTTCAGAAAAGATCTCACCCAAAATCACATCCAAGAGAGCTTTGAATGGATGACCTGATACACACTTGACAGTGTTGCGGTAGGCCCCGAAGCTCAATGCTCATATATTCTGTTTTAAAATGAGACAAGGCATCGCTTTTGCATTCAATAAATAAGATGCAAAGAGCGAATACCATTTTCCTTTTTATCCTCCTGTTCTTCTCAGCGACCACATGGGGGGCTCGCTATGAACTCTTCCGCGAAGGCATTCCTAACGCGAGCTATGAAGGGATTGTGCCAAGTCTGAATCCTGGAGACATTTTAACTTTTTCTGATGGAAATGAATTTACCATAGAAAAACTTCTGGGAAGAGGAAACACGACTCTCATATTTGAGCTGAAAGGAATCAACAAAGCTCTTCGCCTCCCCCTCACAAGGCAAGACACTTCTTATATCAAAGATTTCGTTGTCGGCTACCGTGACCTGGCCGCAATGAATGCCTCTATTAACGTCTATCTGGAATATCGCAAGGACGCAAATTACTATGAATATGCTGTGGTCGAGAAACTCACAGCTTTTATGCCTTTTACAAGCTTTGTAACTTATATGAGCTCATCGGAGACGAAGAGAGCTGCCGTGCAGTCTCATCATAGGAATAGAATAATCCCGGAAGAAATGATTCAGCAGTTCTACGTATTTGCCAAAAAAATTTCTTTATATTCACATATCGGTGACATGCATGAGGAAAATCTTGTCTATGACTTCACCCGCAAAGCATGGCGACTTATCGACTGGACTGAGGATCATGAGAAATCTTATTCCACAAAAGCAGGTGAAATTATTTTTTCCTACGATACAAGCCCTTTGCAGTCCCTCATTAAAAACTATGGCACCTGCACAAGTTTTAGCTTTATCGCCAAATCTCCCCGCCACCTCTGGTTGGAAAATATGATCCTCGAAGCCCACAACATCATTGCCGAGAGCAGGTTCCAAACTCTGCAAATAGGATTTTGTGAACAGATCCTTTAGGAATTAGTTTCGGAAAGAAGCTCTATCCTCCTCGTCGCCCCAAGGCCTCGGCCTTGATAAGGTATTTCTGCAACTCTTCCGGTTTTCTATTCTTGATGGAGTCAAACTGTGTGACACCCACGGGTTTCACGCCGCAAAACTCTAAAACAGCACGCTTCATCATATTGATCGCCGGATCTCTGTTGATGAAAAAGTTCCATAAGGAGGGCGCATCGGTGGTAAAAATAAGGCGCCCTGAGCGCCCACGCAGCAGTTTATCCCAAAAAGGATCGTTCTGATGATACTTAAATGCAAAACCCGGCAGGAAGGCCCGGTCTAAAAATCCCTTTAAAAGAGCGGGCACGGTTCCCCACCACATCGGAAAAACAAAGACCAGGTGCTCCGCCCAAAGAATATCTTTTTGCGCCTGAACGAGATCAGGCTCTAATTCCTGAATTTCCAAATAGCCTTTATGTAAAATGGGATCAAACCGCAGTTGGGAGAGCTCCAACAACTTCACGTCATGACCTGAATCCCGAGCGCCCCGAATATAGTGCTGAGCCAAAGCCCCGCATAAAGTTTGCGAATTAGGATGAGCATTGATCACCAATATCTTTTTCATAAAACTCTCGATTCAAAAGGGAATTGCAAAAAGACTATCATCAATGAATTTCAGCGGCAATAAAGCTTTAATCATAGGCTCTCCACCTGCCCGCTACTCCTCATCAGCTTCCAAAATCAGATAGCAAGCTGTCAGCGCTTTTTTATTTGGTGTGCTCCTGATAAACTCGCACTTCTCTGAATAGTCTAACTCATACGTATCCGTTGGCTGGATGCCCGCCTCCTCTGTCCACTCTAAATTCTCAGGGTCAGGTGACATTCGCAAAAACTCTTCGTCGATAATACGTAAAAGCTGAGCTTCCGTAAGCTGTTTTAAATCCAACGACAAGGCCGCTCCTTGCTGCGAAAAAAATAATATCGCGAAGACAATAGCTGTCTTGATATTTTCTTTAATAAATAAATTCATGAGACTCTCCTTTTTAGTTCTTCCCTGAACAAGCAATCAAAATGCCGAGGTCTAACGACTGAAGGTTGCACCTAAGGAATCACCTCATCCGGAATTCGACGGACCACTCGGACAATCCCAAAAAAGCCTTAGGCGTATGTCCAGCTCATAAATGATGGCTTCTCTGCCGCTCTCGAATACGCTAGAGTTGAGGAATGAAAGTTCTTATATCTCTGCTCGCCACGATTTTTTTTGTTTCTTGCTCCACCAACTCCTCTTCACCTCTCAATCCGGCCTCTCGCTCTTCGACTGAATCCTCGGAAAGCAAAACAACTGTCTGCCAGAACACAGAGACTTCTTTTAAATGTGTGAAAGTCGTTGAGGTCTATGACGGTGATACGATTTTTATAGATCTGCCGGATCAACATCCCCTCTTTGGCCGCCGCATGGGCGTGAGGATTCTGGGTATCGATACGCCAGAAATAAGATCCAAAAGCACTTGCGAAAAGAAAAAAGCGGCCGAGGCCAAAGCCGCTCTTCAGAAGATTCTGAACCAAGCTTCCTCAGTTGATATTGTGAATGTGCAAAAAGATAAGTTTTTCAGAATTCTAGGTGAAGTTGTCGCCGACGGCCAACCCGTTGCTACAAGTCTGATCAAAATGAAACTGGCTTATCCCTATCACGGGGAAAAGAAAATCAAACGCAATTGGTGTTTGTAAACAGAAACCAAGAAAGACAGTAATCTCTTTCAATAACCACTTCGTGAACCCTCTTGCCTCCGCAACCATTCTTAAAGCGGGTAAGAATAGCTTTAGGCATATCCACATTGTCTTCGAGAGACGCTTTGACGTATTCAATTTGCAACTCTTCATCAGCACGAAGGGGTTCGATAAGGTGTTCGTCATAAGGCACGCTTGCTTTAGCCATTTTTTCTCCTTTCATAATCAGCCCAGTAGTTTTTTGCAGTTTCAATATCTCGAAAAATCTCGAAGGAATTTGAATCGATATCTATCAGAAAATCCCGCACTAAAAGCAGTCTATGACTTTAAGCAGAGACTTATGAGAATCATCCTAACCAGAGTTTACAGTAAAGCGGAGATGTTTCATTTTTAGTTGAAAGTCGGGAGCCGCTTTCGTGAAGTGAACCCGACTATGCTG
>JBCECD010000309.1:0-7311 GCA_039206745.1 Bdellovibrio sp.
CAAAGTGGGGGTTCGGCAAAGGACACTCGCTGATTTCCGAAGTCGGCTACATCGTCAACACACCTAAAAATGGCGACGCCACCAAAGGAATGTATGCTCTGATCGAGGCCCTGTCGCGTCTGTCTCGCGGCTATAATTTTCTTTCGCAGATTGAATATTACAATGCCACGATGTCGTCAGAGTCACCGGATCAATACCGCTGGGGCTTTGGCCTTCTGGCCTTTCCCGCTCCCCGCTATGAATTCCGCGCACAATTTATCAACTCCAAGCAGATTGCAGATTCCGGGGCCGCCCCTGACACCTGGATGTTGCAGACACAGCTGCATCTTTCTTTTTAAAGCATGAGAAAGGACCACTTCGTGAAACTCTTTTTATCGGGACTCTTGCTGTTCACTCTCTGTCTGAGCACTTCTCTGGCCACAGCTCAAGAGGATCATGAGGCTCTTCGTCTCAGCTTATCGCGTTTGCGCGACAAAAATGACCTTTCTCTCTCCTTTCTTAATTTTCAGGAGGAACTGAAAAACAAAACCACTCAGATTAAAACAGACGGCCAATACTATGGCTTTGGTTTGAGTTTCAATCGCCGCTCTTATCGCGGTTACTACGCTTACTCCTTCGGTGGCGGAGCTGCCTATGGTTATGCTGTGGCGGGAAGCTCAGGCTCTGCCTATCATGAGAAGAGAATTCCTTGGCAATCTTTCTTTGCCCATGTCGGGGCTTACCGTCGTCTGTCAGCTTATTTTGAAGTGGGTCCCGTGGCCATGTTGCAATACAAAAGCATCGACTGGCCCGCGTCAGGCAGTGATGAAATGGAGGCCCCTCCCAATCCCAGTGGCGGAGTTTTCCTCGAGTTTCGTCAGCGTCTTGGGAAAGAGTTTGATCTGTTTCAAAACATCGGCATCTTGGGCCCGTCCCAACAGGCCGCTTGGAATCTGGGTTTTAGTTACAATTTATAGTGCTACTTTGTCACGAATTGGGAAGGCGCTCTTCCCGTTTGACAAACTTCTTCCTCCACCCTAATCTGCGAGCATGATCAAGAGAGCTCTGCATCTCATTTTGGGACTTCTGTTGGCCGTGGTGGTTGTCACCCCGAGTGTCAGCAGCGCCTTTGGTCAATGCTCTCCCCTGCATGATGAGCATGCAACAACAAGCTCTACTTCATCGACCTCTGTGACAGCTGTCTCGACTTCCGAGTCAACTTCTCCTGCACTTTTATCTGCACCAGGTGAAGAGCACAGGATCGCAAACTCGCATGATTCTTCGACGACAGCAGACACAGACTGCCACTGTCCTGTTCATCGCACTCCTTGCTGCCAATTCAGTTACTCTTTGCAAAAAGAAAACAATCTTCACACTCTCTCCTCTCAAGAGCTCTCGTCTCTTTTTGCAGAGTGCGTTTACTCGGTGAAACCGGCTCCTTTTATTGACGGCCCTTTCCAACCTCCGCGCTCTTAATCTTTTTAGTCACACAAAATTATTTTGTTCCTATTATAAAAAAGACTATCTTCAGGAGTTTTTATGTTAAATGCGATCATTCGGCTGTCGCTGGCGCATCGCTTATTAGTTATTACGATAACAGCTTTTATTATCGTCTATGGCGCTTTGGCTCTGCGCGAGCTGCCCATAGATGTGTTCCCCGACATCACCCGTCCGACTGTGACGGTGATGACTGAGGCCCATGGCATGGCCCCCGAAGAGGTGGAGACGCGAGTCACCTATCCTCTCGAGTCCTTTATGAATGGACTGCCGGGTGTGGACCGGGTCCGCTCCCAATCGGGCATCGGTCTGTCAGCCATTTATATTGAGTTCGACTGGGGCACAGATATTTACCGCAACCGTCAATTTGTTCAGGAAAAAATCAATCTGGCCAAGGAGCGCCTGCCTCGAGACATCACTCCCGTGATGGGACCTGTCGGGTCTTTGATGGGACAGATTCAACAGATCGCGATCACCTCTGAAAATGAGAGCGTGTCCCCGATGGAATTGCGCAATCTTGCGGAGTGGATTCTACGACCTCGCTTGATGACTATTCCTGGCGTGGCGCAAGTGATCTCTATTGGCGGAGGCTTGAAGCAGTATCAGATTCAGGTGTCAGCGGAAAAACTCAACCGCTATCAATTATCAATTGAGCAAATCGACAAACAACTGGCGCAAATCAGCCAGAACACCACCGGCGGTTTTCTCGAAAAAGACGGCCAGGAGTTTTTAGTGCGCAATATGGGTGTCATCGAATCCATCGAGGATATCAAAGGCACACTGATCGGTCTGCACTTTGGCCGCCCGATCCTGGTGCGAGATATTGCTGAGGTGGTCGAAGCCCCTCGCCTTAAACGTGGCGATGGCAGCTTCAATGGCAAACCTTCCGTGGTGATGACAATTCAGAAACAGCCTAATGCTGATACTGTCCCCCTGACTCGAGCTATTGAAAAGGCGGTGATCGAGTTGCGCCCCTCTCTTCCTAAAGGAGTGGACGTGCACACGGATGTCTTCAAACAGTCTCACTTTATTGAAGCCTCGATCAAAGGCATTCAAGGCAAGCTTCAGTTTGGCACCGTGCTGGTGTTTATCATTCTCTTTGTTTTTATGGCGAACCTGCGCATGTCTGTCATCACTTTGACAGCCATTCCAGTTTCTTTTTTGGCGACTTTTCTGGTGTTTCGATATTTCGGCATGAGTGTCAACACCATGACCCTGGGAGGCCTGGCTATTGCTATTGGCGAGCTGGTGGATGACTCGATCGTCGATGTCGAAAACGTCTTCCGTCGTCTGCGCGAAAATGCTCAGCTGGCAACTCCGCGCCCGAGACTCAAAGTGATCTATGAGGCATCCAGTGAAATCCGCAACTCGATTGTGCTGGCGACAGTGATCATTGCTCTGGTCTTTTTGCCGCTGTTCCAATTGACCGGACTGGAGGGGCGGTTGTTTGCACCTTTAGGCATTGCTTATTTGACGGCTCTGCTGGCCTCGCTGGTGGTTTCTCTGACGCTGACTCCGGTGCTGTGCTCTTATTTTTTGAAAGGCTCCCTCAAGGAACATCACGAGACCAAGTTCGTCAAAAAGATCAAAGAGTGGGATCGAAAAATTCTGGAGTGGGCTTTGCCTCGTTCCAACTTGGTGCTCGGCCTTGCCACAGGAGCTTTTCTGATCTCGGTAGGTCTGGTTCCTTTTATGGGGAAAGACTTCCTGCCGCAGTTTAACGAAGGCACCGCCGTGGTTTCTCTGATCGCTGCGCCCGGCATCACTCTCAGCGAATCCGGTGAGATCGGTTCGAAGGCTGAAGAAATCATTCTCAGCAATCCCGAAGTGCGCTCGGTCTCTCGCCGCACAGGGCGAGCGGAACTCGACGAGCACGCCATGGGCGTGCATGTCAGCGAGATGGACGTCGACTTTAAAAATGAAGGACGCCCCCGACATGAAGTCCTGAATGACATCCGGGAGAAAATCAAAAAGGAATTCCCCGATATCGGCGTCAATATCGGTCAGCCGATTTCCCATCTGATCGACCACATGCTTTCCGGCGTCAATGCCGCCATCGCCATTAAAATATTTGGACCGGACCTGACCACTCTGCGCGAGAAGGCGATTGAACTGCAGGAAGCTCTGCAGGATACACCGGGCCTGGTCGATCTCAAAATCGAAAGCCAGGGTTTGATACCGCAGGTGAAAATCCAGGTGTTGCGCGAAGATGCCGCACGCTTTGGTCTCAATCCGGGCGAGATCACCAGCTTGCTCGAAGCCGCTTTCAACGGAGAGGCCGTCGCGCAAGTCCTGGATGGCAATCGCATCTATGATGTCTTTTTCCAATTTGATGCCTCCTCTCGCTCCAGTATAGAGAAGATGCAGAAAACTGTATTAAAACTCATGCCTGACGGCCGCCGAGTTTTGTTGGAGGATGTGGCCGATGTATATGAAAGCACAGGTCCTAACGAGATCAATCGCGAAAATGGTCAGCGCCGTATTGTCATCAGTGCCAATGCTCACAAGCGCGATCTGGTCGGACTGATTGCTGAGATCCAAAAGCGCGTGCAGGATAAGGTCCCCCTTCCAGAGTCTTACTATGTGGTTTACGGCGGGCAATTTGAAAGTCAAAAGACTGCCACACAAAAAATTCTTTTGTTCGGCATGCTGTCGCTTTTCGGTATTGCTCTGGTTCTGTATGGTCACTTCCGCTCCACAACTGTGACGGTGCAAATCCTGGCAACCCTGCCTCTGGCTTTCATTGGTGGCTTTATTCTGCTCTTCTTCACCGATCGCACGTTCACAGTGGCCAGCCTGGTCGGGTTTATCACTCTGTGCGGGATCGCTTCACGCAATGCCATTATGATGATCTCGCATTATCTGCATCTGTTGCAGCATGAAGGGGAAAGCTTCTCCAAAGAGATGATCATCCGCGGCTCCCAGGAGCGTTTGATTCCGGTGATGATGACGGCCTTCGTGGCTTCGCTGGCCCTGTTACCTCTGGTCTTTGCCAAAGGACAGCCCGGCAGTGAAGTTCTTCACCCCGTTGCGGTGGTGATCGTCGGCGGCCTTCTCAGCTCGACATTTTTAGATATTATTATTACACCGGTTCTCTTTTATCGTTTCGGTAAAAAGGCCGCTCTCAACTATCAAACTACAGAACAAAGGAATGCACTATGAAAAAAATATTTTTAATTTTGGTTTTGACGGCTCTCTCTTTCCAAGCTCCCGCCCATGAAGGCCATGATCATGACGGTAAAACCGTGCAAGCACCGAAAGGAGGCGTGATTAAATCCCTGGAAAGTCACCACATTGAAGTCGTGACCAAGGGTCAGGAGTTCCGCATTTATATCTACGATGCAAACATGAAGCTTCAGGATCCAGCACCGTTTAAAGTCTCAGCTCAGGCTGAATTGCCTCGCACCAAGAAAAAAGAATCTCTTACTTTAAAGACGGAGAATTCTGTTTTAATCGGATCTCATGAAGCGAAGGGATGGCATCGCTACACTTTAATTCTGTCTGTGACGCCACCAACGGAAGCACACACTGACACTTTGAAATTTACTATTGAACCTAAAAAATAGGAGATCTTGTGAGAATATTTACTTATCTTGCCACAGCTCTCCTGGCGGTCAGCTCCGCGGGAGCGCAAGTGGCTGTTCATTCGGGCAATCTGCGCGCTCTTCTCGAAGAGAAGAACAGTCGCGTGCAGGCAGCTCAACAAAATCACAGTGCTGCTCAGGAAAGGGAAGGGGTTTTAGCTCGTTCCTTTTTTCCTCGTCTCGAGCTGCATGCCTCTCAGGAAAGTTTTAAGTTAGGATCCGAAGACGTCAAACATCAGCCGGCCTATGGAGCTGAGTTGAATTTGAATCTCTTCAACGGAGGGCGCGATCGTCTCGAAGGGCGCATCCGCAATCTCGAGTCACAAAAAAGATCCTATCAGACCCAGCAGACTCTGGCTCAGGAGCTGGAAAAAGCACGCGGCATCTATTGGAACATCCGCTACCTGCAAGAACGACAAAAGCTTCTCGAGAACAGCGTTGCAATCAATCGTCGCAACCTGGAATCAGCTCAACGTCGCATTCGCAGTGGCGTGGCCACGGATTCCGATCGCTTTGAGTTTGAAATGAAGGAAGTGGATCTCAAGCAGGAAGAGGAAGAAGCCCGCTTGCAACTGCGCACGCAGACACGTGCTCTGACTTTACTCCTGGGACTTGACGGCCAGAAGGCTCTCAGCTTCTCCGAAGAATTCCATCACGATCATGACTACGAAAGTGCTCTGGGAGATTTTTCCAAGGTGCCGGAGTTTCAGTACAAGGTCTCAGATTTGCAGGCAGATCAAGGTCAGATGCTGGCACAGCAACTGCGCCGTTCGTGGTGGCCTTCTCTGGATGCTTTTGCTGCTTACAACCAGTACAACCAACGCGAAGAGGATTATGCCAGCGCTTCCGATCGCACCCAGTCCGTGATCGGTCTGCGTCTGACCTTGAGTCTGTCAACGGGCTTGGAACATCAGCGCGAGGCCGCAGCGGCGGCAAAAGAAGCTGCTTCCTCTCGAGTTTTGGCTCAATTTCAGCAGCGCGAAGTTGCAACGGATATTCAGGGAGAGGTGGAAGAGCTCCGGCTCCTTCACGACCTGATTCACGATGCGGAGGAAAACATCACTCGGGCGGAACGCTATTACAAAATGACTCAGTCCGAGTACAGTCGTGGCGTCAAGAACTCCCCCGACGTCCTCGGCGCTTCGGAAAAGTTGTTTGACCGGCAAAATAAACGACTGGAAATCATCAAAAATTTTCAGGTCGCCAAAGCTCATATCCTCTCAAAAATGGGTCAGTAAGGGAGCCTTCTGAACTTCCCACCTTCGGGCTCCAAGTGCTTTGGAGCCCGAAAATGTCTCTTGTTGTAAGTGGTGATCTTTGTTGGTAGGTTGCCGCCCATGTCACCAGCATTACTCTCCGTTCGTCATCCTATTTTTATTATGTCTTTGGTTATTCTTATGCTCACCTTGGGCGGAATGTCCTTGAAGAGTCTTCCCATTGATCTCTATCCCGATGTCAGTTTGCCAACGGTGGTGGTGCAAACCACATACCCGGGTGCGGGCCCTCAAGAGATTGAGACCGAGGTCACTAAAATTCTCGAAGATGAAGTCTCGACGATTTCAGGTGTGCAAAAGGTCTCTTCACAAAACATGGAGAGCGTCAGTGTTTTGACGATCGAGTTCTCGCTCAAAACCAATCTCAACTTTGCCGAGCAGGAAGTGCGCGCCAAGGTTTCCAATGCTCTGCGCGAGCTGCCCGATGATATTGATGCTCCTGTGATCCGCAAGGTCAGTCCTTCAGATGCACCTATTATGTACATCTCTTTGCAAGCCGATATGCCGGATGCCCAGCTTTATGATCTGGCTAAAGAGGTCATCTCGCCACAATTTGAACAGGTCTATCAAGTAGGACAAGTGGACATTCTCGGCGGGCGCAAGAGGGAGATCCACGTCAGCTTGCAAAAAGAGAAACTCAATTCCACAGATATTTCCGCCACGAGTGTCGCGCAGGCTTTGAGCAGCGGCGGGCGCAACGTACCGGCGGGAAAGATTGAAGACGGAGCTCTTCAGTATTCTTTCAGAACCCTGGCGCAGTATCAGTCTCTCGAGGAGATCGGCTCCGCAGTTCTACGCCTGGCCGATGTCTATCATCCCCTCACGATCACCTCCGTGGCGAAAATCCAGGACACTCTCGAAGATGAAACCACGCGCAGTCGCTTGAATGGCAAAAAAGCCATCAACTTCAGCGTCTATCGTCAGTCCGGAGCCAACTCGGTAAAGGTTGCCGATGATGTCAAAGCCAAGGTCGATAA
>JBCECD010000310.1:0-3580 GCA_039206745.1 Bdellovibrio sp.
TTCGGAGAAGTAGTGTTGATATGCAGACTTCATTTGTTGATTCAGACTATTATTGTGAGCAATTGATTCCTCAAAACAGTTTCTTTCGTAGATTCAGGGACCTAGTAGGTCCCTTGATTTTAGATGAGATGTTCCGAGATCTTTATTGCTGGACAAATGGTCGTCCACCGATATCTCCCTCTTTAATGGCTAAAGCCATGCTTCTTCAATATCATATGAATTTATCTGATCGAGAGATGGAGCGAACCTGTCAGTTCGATTTGGAAGTAAAGTTTGCTCTGGGTATTCGTATTGACGAAAGACCATTTGATCACTCATCGCTTGGTGACTTCCGGGAACGACTTTTAAAGTCAGGTAAAGAAAAAGATATTTTCGACCGTATCGTGGCTGAGTTAATCGATAAAAAACTTATTTCTAAAAAAGAAATTCAAAGAATCGATGCCACTCATATCATTGCAGATATAGCTCTTCCCAATATGGTCGGAATGGTTAAAAAGGGAACTTTTGAAATTTTAAAGAAGTTGAAAGCCAATAGACCAACTCTTTATAGAAAATATTCAAATCGCTTGGATTCAGAAGACTATAGCCCTTCAAGAATCAATGATGATGGACCGGGAAGATTTGATATGGAGAAGAGGGTCGAGCGGCTTATAAAATATGTTGAGGATGCTCGGTATCTTTTGAGCGAAGTAAAAGATCTGGAAGAGGACAAGGAGCTAGAAGAACCGATCAGAATTTTAAAAACGATTCTTCGCGAGAATATAGATGGCAGCACAGGCGAAGGCGCCAAGGAATTAGATCCCAAAAAGAAACCAACTAATCGGATCATTTCTCCAATTGATGTGGATGCAAGAGCTGGTGCGAAAAGCAAATTCAAGAAGTTCTTCGGGTATAAAGCCAGCATTACTCAAGAAGTTAAAAATCAATTTATCACTAACGTCGATGTTATGCCTGGGAATAAAAGGGATGGAGAAGCTACAGTCGGAATGATTGAGGAGCAAATCATAAAATACGGTCTAAATCCTGAAAAGGTTATCGGAGATGCTGCTTACGGCGATGGCAGCCATCGAAAAGATTTAGATGATCTTGGCAGCAAATTAATTGCTCCCTTTAAAGATAAAACTCCGCGAACAAAAGCTGTGTTTTCGAAAAGTATGTTTAAGATAAATCGCAACAATAATACGCTTGTATGTCCCAATGGAGCGACGGCAAAAGCTCATTTTTATGATAGTGCTAACTCAAGCATGGTTTTTCATTTTCCTCATCCTGCCTGTCGAACTTGCCCATTAAAGCCTCAATGTACTACTGCTAAAGAAGGCAGAAGAACCGTGAGGATATTTGATTGGCAAGAGGCGACCTATGAGTCCGAAAGATATAATTTAACAGATGACTTCAAGAAAGACATGAAGCTCCGCCAACCAATTGAAGGAAAGTTTTCAGAAATGAAGCGTCTTCATGGATTGGTGCGTACAAAATACCGCGGCCTTAAGAAAGTAGGCCTTCAATGCTTCTTTACGGCTGCGCTTATGAACTTAAAAAGATGGATTCGAATTGAATATGCGATGACGTAGGGCTTTTGGAGTGAAAATTTATTAGATGGAAATATTTGAATCCTAGTTTGAATTGATGGGAAAAGAGAAAAATGAATTTGGCTGAAGCTTATTTTTCAAAAAAATATTTTTCTGAGAAAAAGTTGTCAGAATTTTTTGAAGAATCAAAAAGCGACGCTAAAGTTCTTTATTTTGACAGGGTTTTCCGACGGCATCACGTTTTTAACGATCCAATCAATTTTATAGATCCAAAAGGTCTAGAGGGTGATGGACTAGGTGATTATTTTGATATGATGAATAGAATTAATACTGAGGGTAACCAAGCAGTGTCGGTTGCGGCTCGTGCTTACGGCACTGTGGGGGCGGGCTTAGCGTGTGGAGGGGCTGCAGCTTTAGCGGCTCCTAGCGTAACCGCAGTTTGTCTTGCAAATTCTGCTGCTTGTACCGAAGCTATAGTGGCGGCAGCGTCTGGAGCCGCGGGAAGCCTGTCAAATTCATCTGATGTGCCCGATCCGACAAAGGCGCCTATGAATCATGTGATCGACATCATCTCTTCGACTATTATGGGAGTTTTGACTGGAAACTAAAACAAAGAAAATAGGGATATCCATAATTTTTTTAGTTGGAGCGGCAGTGGTGTCCTATAAGTACGGAACTTCCGGTTGCGTTAGGTTTACTTCGAAGACAGTTGAAGTTTGTGGTGATGATGCGTGGATGTATTTTTTAGTAACCTTGGCCTTCTGCCTATCATATCCTATCTTAGTTTTTATCGAGGTTTTGAGAAATAGATTGAAGGGTGAATAATGTAGAGGGCGCGCAGCTCGCGGTCGATTTACAGGTAAGGATCTTTTTAAGGAGATCCTTTGCTTCATAGTTTGCCTCGCGTGCGGTACTCTTGTGTTTCTTAATGTGAGTGAGCCCAAAACAGTTCAGTTCGTTTTGTATGTTTTGGGCTTTGTTGCATAAGGATATTTTTACTTTCGGATGAGAAAGAAGAATAAAATCGATGGAGAAGGAAGTTGGACCAGTGATCCGATAGCTGGTGCTTCCGCGTGCCAAAATTACGATTCCGACTGTGGCATTTTGTGCAAGAAGCGATATTTAAAATATCGTTGTCGACTTTTGTTCTATGTCTAAAAGGAACCTTAAGGTGTCGATCACGTGTCCGGAGGCATCGTCTGTTTATCTAAGACTTTTTTATCTCACGCCAAATTTTATCAATTTCTGATTGATAATTGTCCCGGTTTATCAAGAGCAGTTCAGCTGAAGGAAACTCCTTTTTAAATTCAAGCAGTCCTTTAGCGCTTTTGTTCTCATTGGATTTGACTTCGATAGCCCAAACTTTTTTTCCAAATTTGTAAACGTAATCCACCTCTAAATTTTTGTGTCTCCAATAGTAGAGCTCTCCGGGAAAGGTGTTGAGCATGGTGCCGATCATAAGTTCAAACGCTCTGCCGTAGTTCTCGGCATTGTAATCTGCGTCTATGGTGAGAGAATAGAGAGCGGGGCACAGAGGTAAAATTTTAGGTGAAGAACTTCGGGAGAGTGTTTTTTTATTGGAATATTTGAACAGCTGTTTTAATAGAAAAGCCTGCTCGAATAACTCCAGATAGTACTTTACCAACTCTGTGTTGCCTTTGTCTTGCAGTTGTCCCAAGAGCTTCGTGTAGCTGATTTCTTGACTCGCATAACTACAGGCCAGGTGAAAACATTGTTTAAATAAAGCAGGAGATTTTACTCTGGTGCGAGACAGTATATCTTTTCCAATGACTGCTTCTACGATGGAATATTGCAGGTAGTTGAGCCACTCTAATTTATTCTGTGTCAGCGGATAACTTCCAGGATATCCTCCAAACCGGAGATACTCGTCTAATTCCAGATTGTAGGCTTGAAGACTTTCTTGAGGATCCCAGTGATAGACTTTATGAAGCATAAATCTACCAGCCAGGCTTTCACTTAGGCCTTTTTGTAATTCAAGGGAGCTTGAGCCTAATAAAATTAACTTGATATAACCGGATTCAAAATTTTGT
>JBCECD010000310.1:3590-7292 GCA_039206745.1 Bdellovibrio sp.
AACTGCTTCACAGCTTCAGCCCAATTTTCTACTTTTTGTATTTCATCGATGACCAAAAGAGAGTGAGAGGATTTACTCTTTGCAAGCAACCACTGTTCTGTTATCCATGAAGAAGATTTTAATATATCTCCATCCGCGGAAACGTAGAGATGATCATAAGGGATCTTCTTTAGAAGCTGTTTAATGCCTGTTGTTTTCCCGACCTGACGAGGTCCAATCACCACCTCAATGAGAGGTTTCTTCCTTGAGAGACTTGTGAGAAGTTGATCTACAAATGCGCGAGTGATTTCCATTTTACTAGATTAACCTAGTAATTTTAATAGGTCAACCTAGTAAAAATATAAATTATGTAAATAATAAGTAATTTCAATATCTTAAAGTTTTATTTTTATATGGAAATCGCGAGCTGATATCTGCAAAAGAAGCCTTTATAAAGACAGTTGTTAGATTCAGAGGTGCGAGTCCCCCGTCTTTCTCAAGGACTGTCGCAGTAGATCTCGGTTGAGGTGTTATTGCATCATCCGTAATAAAAACGGAGAGGCCTGCTTTAAAAATGTCTCTCCTCGTCACTGTCAAAAATATAGACGGTTAAAAACCGGTTCATTTCAACGTAGAGCCTCATGGGGATGGCATCATCCTTGATGGAAAATAGGTATGAGGTTTCTATGATTTATGCAAAGTGGAAGCGGTTTGTAGTCGCAGTGAGCATGGCAAGCATGGTGACCGGAGCGGTGCCTTTGCGTGGATGGGCTTACGGTGAGGCTTCGGAAGTTGAAAAGGCCGTCAAGGGCAGTGCTCAGGGATTGGTTCCCTTGATCAAGCCATCTTGGGGGCAGTTCTTTCTGCGTGCGGATGTTTTAAATAAGCTTTATTCCCTGCGATCTTATCAGGCGATATGGGTGAGCTCGTCGGGACTTCCTAATGATATGGCTGTGGCATTGAAAAACACTTTGCAGATGGCAGATCGTCACGGTCTGAAGAGTCAGGACTACTGGGATGATGAAGTGAATGGCATCTATGAAGCCGCTCGTAAAAATCCCAGTGCTTGGATTGCCTTTGAGCTGGTTGCAACGGAAGCATTGCTTCGCTATGTGACTCATTTGTCGACAGGTCGTTTTGATCCTGAAGCTGTGGATTCGGATATTAAATTCAAGCGCAAGACTTTTACAGAGTTCAGTGAACTGAACAATATTCTGCAATACGGCCCCTCTTCCTTGACGATGGCTTTGGATGCGTTGGCTCCGAGCCATCCCCATTATTTGGATTTGATGGACATCTTGGTGCAATTGAGAAGTTTGAGACAAAAAGGGGGATGGGAAGCCTTAAACTCTCCCGGCTTTGCTTTGAAAAAGGGTGTGAAAGATCCTATCATCACCCGGTTGCGTGATCGCTTGAATCAGATGGGCTATAAAATTTCTTATGCAGGACGAGACGTCTTTGATCAGGAGTTTGATGAAGTGTTGCGACGCTTTCAGGCTCAAAACGGTCTGGCTGCTGATGGAGTGATTGGTGTTCGCTCGGAAGTTTTGCGCTCGTTGAACTACTCTGTGAATCAGCGCATTTCCCAAGTGGAAGTGACCATGGAAAAGTTGCGTTGGTTGCCGAGAAAAATGGAGCCTCGCCATATTTTCGTGAATTTGGCGACGACAGAGTTTCGACTTTTTGATGAAAACGGTCTTGCCTTCAACTTCAAGACGGTCAATGGCCAGCCGTTCCGTCGCACCCCTTCGATGCGGGATCAAATCACCTATGTGAATCTCAATCCCTACTGGACAGTTCCGCGCAGTATCGCGATCAAAGACAAATTGCCTTTACTTCAAGCGGACCCTCGCTATCTCGAAAAACATAATATGCTGTTGGTCGATGAGGCGACGGATGAGGTTGTGGATCCATCAGGTATCGACTGGAGATCCATGACTCCACGAGATTTCGGTTATTACATCAGACAATTGCCCGGACCGGATAATGCGTTGGGAGTGGTGAAGTTCCCCCTGCAAAATCCCTGGGCGATTTACATGCATGATACGAATGAGCCTTCTTTATTTTCAGAGAGCAAACGCCATCGCAGTTCCGGTTGTGTGCGCTTGGAGCAGCCCCTGGATCTCGCGGCGGACTTGTTGCGCGATCAAGCCGGTTGGAGTTTGTCTGATATCAAAGCTTTTGTGCCTTCAGGCCCTGGAAGTCAGGCGGTGACTCTCAATAAAAATGTCTCCCTGAAAAAAGCCATGCCTGTGTATTTCCTGTATTTGACTGTTGGAAAAGGTGATGATGGTTCCATCCGTTTTGTTGATGATGTTTATGGCCAGGATTACCGTCTGAGCAAAGCCTTGCAGAATGCCGTTGATACAGGTGTGAAGATGGCTTCGGCAGGCGAGGGCAGTCTGATGGTGCAAGGCCAGCCGGGTCGCATGCAGCTTTTCCAGATGGTGAAGGCTGTACGCTGTGATGTAAATAAAAGAGGAACTTGTGCGGAGCCTGTGTATTTTGCTTTGAACAAACAACAAAGTGTGCCGGCAGGAAGTTATCTGGTGGGCTTTGAAAACAGTTTGTATCCCGAGATGGTGACAGTGGCCGCAGGTAGATCCACCACCTTGCAATTAGAAAAAGTCACAGTGCCTGCGCAGGTGAAGGGGCAGAAGATTCGGATTTATCGTGATTTCACGGCGTTGAGTGAGCAGCAAAAAATTTACCTTACAATGTTTGCTATGAATCGCCATTTCTTCCGTTTGGAAAAAGACAAGGTGGGAGATCTTTACTTGGCGGGAAGCTGGGAGAGGGATTTTGTTCAGCGCTTTACTTATGAGACCTGCGCCCGCATTGATACTTATGCTCAGGCTTCGAGTGCCACAAAATCTGTGTGCAGAGCATGGAACACGGCTCAGCGATCTGCTGATTTGCGAGAGCTGTATAATTTTGGCGCCGATGGAACTTTCCAGGAGATGTGGGTGACTTATCCGGGAGATGTCATTCCGTCGAAACATCCCCGCTATTTAGTTTCTTTACCGATCACGGAGCAGGATTTTGTGTCTGTGTTCCCGGGAACCTATAAAGTGCAAGCTGAAGGTAAAAACATGCCTTCGGTCCGAGTCACTGTGGGAGCACGGTCTCAGAATGATCGAAGCAATGGAATTTTATTGAACGCCACTCATAATTTCATTAGCCTCAATGCTGGCGCGAGCGATTGCTGGGCTTCGCACATGTGGAAGACAGAGGATCGCGCTTATTGCACTGATGATGAGCAAGAGGGTTGCTATCGTGGCTCTGCAAAAGTGTGCGAGGGGATGGAATAGTTTTGTTAGTGGGGGCTTAAGGGAATGAGTGGATTTAAAAGAGGATTGATGAGCGGAGCTGTTCTTTTATTAAGCTCCGCAGTGTGGGCGCAGGGGGCGAAGCCGGTGTCCAAGTCGTATGAAAATCTCACTCGTTGTTTTGCCGAATTGCAGGACGAAAGTCTGTCTTTCAAAGTGGATCTCAATCGTCTTAAAGACTTAATCGATGAAAAATTTGTCACATCTCAGTCGCAGCTGCGTCAAAGAAAGATCCACTATTCCAATGCCGACAAAGAGTTGATGAACCTGATCCTGCGAACCAAGTTTGCGGGGGCTAAGAAGGTCGAGACCGAGCTTATTTTGCAGCAAGTCGACGAAAAGGGTGTCATCACCGACATCAAGCTGACGAACAACCAGCGTCTGAACCCGAATC
>JBCECD010000311.1:0-1008 GCA_039206745.1 Bdellovibrio sp.
GTCGTCCCCTTATCAACGATGGTCTGTTGTTTCTGGAAAATCCTGAGGGAAGTGAATTGCGTCTGACCGTGGATTCGGAGCTGCAATATCGCCTTGAAAGTGAACTGGAAAATACAGTTAAAACTTTTGAAGCCGATCATGCGGTCGGTGTGATTTTAGATGCGCGGACCTCGGCGGTCTTGGCCCTGGCATCCTCGCCGACGTTCGATGTGAACAAGCCGGCAAAAGTGGCACCCGAGTTTCGTCGGAATAAAATTGTGACCGATGCTTTTGAGCCGGGTTCGACGATGAAGACCTTGGTGATTGCAGCGGCTTTGAATCGCGGTCTGATCAAGCCCAATACGAAGTTCTATTGTGAAAAAGGTGTTTTTAGAATCGGTGATCGCGTGATTCGCGAAGCGGAGTCCAAAGAAAAATTCGAAGATCTCACAGTGGCAGAGATTTTAGCGGTGTCTTCGAACGTCGGGACAACCAAGATCGCATTTAAGATGGGACCAGAGGCTTTGCGCCAAGGTCTTTTGGATTTCGGTTTCGGTCAGAAAACCGGTGTTGAATTCCCGGGAGAGGCCAAGGGCTCGGTGTTGCCTTTGCCTTGGCGTCAGCACTTGCTGAGTAATATCTCTTTTGGTCATGGTATTTCCGCAACGCCTTTACAGATCGCCAATGCCTATGCAGCGATTGCCAATGGGGGTGTGTTGAACACGCCTTATATTGTGCAATCTATTCGCGACTCTGAGACGGGCGAGGTTGTTGAGACCCCAGTGAAACCTCTTCGTCGTGTTCTTTCTTCAGAGCAGGCCGCGCAAATGCGGGCGATGTTATTGGGAGTGACCACGCAGGGAGGCACTGCCACCAATGCCCGTGTTGAAGGCTTTATGGTGGGTGGGAAAACGGGGACAGCCCAGAAGGTCAATCCCCATGGAAGAGGTTATTTAAAGGGCGCTTATATTTCGAGCTTTGCCGGATTTATTCCAGCCAATGATCCCCGTTTTGTGATCTATGTGGCGG
>JBCECD010000311.1:1018-2477 GCA_039206745.1 Bdellovibrio sp.
CCCGCAAAGCCTATTATGGTTCTACGGTGGCTGCTCCTGTTTTCGCTCGTATTGCTTCTTACGCCGTTCGCAAGGAGGGCATTGCCCCTCTGAGGCTTTCTGAAGAGACTGTGGCGCGAAAAGAAAAACAAGTCGCCGCCATCAACAAGATCATGGATTCAGTGCGTGAGCCAGCTGCCACGGCTTTGGTGGCGGACAATACTGTGCCCGATCTTTCTCGACTGACCATGCGAGAGGTTTTGCGCCGCTTTAGTGGTCAGGAAGTCAAAGTTAAATTCGTGGGCCGCGGTTTAGTCAGCGAAGTGCAGCCCGCACCAGGAGCTCCACTGCCTGAGAATAAAGAGATCACGGTGATTTTGCGTTAAAAGCCACTTTTTGCTAAAAAGAGGCAGGAGCGAAATTCATCTCATTGAAGCTTGCTCGCGAGTATTTTTCAGTTGGCTGAATTTCACTCGTGTGCCGTCTGAGGTTCCTCACGCAATCTTTGTATCCGCTGCTCTCGTTCGGACCATCCGAAGGCGCGGATGTGTTCCCGCGATGAATCGCCTATGAAGCAGGCCGGCTTTTTGCTTTCTTGTTGCCAGCAAGGGGGTGATGCATGAGAGTGTCGGACATGGTTGAAGCGGGGCGCGAAGAGATCTTACAAAAATACTTTAATCTTTCTCAGTTTCGGAGAGGACAGCAGGAGATCATTGAGGCTGTTCTGGAGAGAAAAGATGTGCTGGCGGTTCTGCCCACAGGTGGCGGAAAATCTTTGTGTTATCAATATCCCGCGGTGTATTTCCAAAAATTGGTGATTGTGATTTCGCCTCTGATCGCCTTGATGAAAGATCAAGTGACAGCTTTGCGGCGTTTGGGAATCCCTTCGGGATGTTTGCATTCGGGTCAGTCGGATGATGAAAAAAGGCAGGTTTTTGCGGAGCTTAATAAGGGAGGCGCTTTCATTCTCTATCTCTCCCCTGAGAGAGCGCAGAAAGAGGGCTTTCAAAAGTGGATTCAGCAGCGGCAGATTGCTCTCTTTGCTGTCGACGAAGCTCACTGTGTATCACAATGGGGACATGACTTTCGTGAAGAATATGCACAGCTGAACATTTTAAAAAAACTCTGTCCCACGGTTCCGATTCTGGCATTGACAGCATCGGCAACGCCCACGGTTTTGGCGGATATTTCCAAACAGCTGGGACTCAACAAGCCCGAGCGCATGGTGCATGGTTTTTATCGTTCTAATCTCTATTACCAGGTGGAAGCCTGCGCTGATGAGGACGAGAAATTGTCCTGGCTGTTGCAGGCCATTCAGCAGACTCCGCAAGGACGTATTATTATCTATTGCGGTACAAGAAAGATAACAGAGTCGGTGGCGGAGACTTTGGAGAAGAAATTCTCGGGAGTCGGTTTTTATCACGCGGGTCTTGCTGTGGAGCGGAGAGTGCAGGTGCAAGAAGCTTACACTCAGGGCGAG
>JBCECD010000311.1:2487-3727 GCA_039206745.1 Bdellovibrio sp.
ATTCTTGTTGCGACCAATGCCTTCGGTATGGGTATTGATCAGCCGAATGTGCGTTTGGTGGTGCACTTTCAGATCACAGCGAATATAGATGCTCTCTATCAGGAGATGGGGCGAGCGGGCCGCGATGGGGAAGTTTCAACTTGCTTAACTCTGTACTCCAAAAAAGATAAAGGCTTGCAGGTGTATTTTATCAATACTTCCGAAGCGACGGAGGAGATCAAGAATCTGCGCTGGCGCAATCTCGATGCTTTGGTCAACTATGCTGAAGGCAGTGAGTGTCGGCACGCGGAGATTCTTACATACTATAAGGATTCACAGCGACTGGAGAAGTGTGGTCACTGTGACAGCTGTGCTCCTCAGTCAGCGCGACGGGTGGTGAAGCCGCCGCCGCTTCTGGCGACAGTGGATCGAGCCTTGCATAAAGTGAAGTCCGCTTTGCGAAGAGAGAAAAAGAAAAAAGACGAAGTGGTTTTGACTGCCGTTCAAATGGAGAGATTTGAAAAGCTGAAAAATTGGCGTCGTGATAAAGCCAAGGAGCTGGATGTGCCGGCCTTCGTTATTTTTAGCGATCAGACGCTCAAACATCTGGCTTTGGAAAATCCCAAAAACCTGGAAAATCTGAAAACGATTTATGGCATTGGCGACTCGAAGCTGGAAAAATTCGGCTGGGATGTCCTCGCCGAATTAAGTTAACGAGTCGATATACGCGCCGATTTTTGTCAGCACGGCAGGAGGAATTTCATGTCCTCCTTGGAAACCGGCTAAAGAACCTTTCATTCCATTTTGAGTGAGGAGAGTATTTAATTGCTCGGCTTGTTTGTAGCCTAAAATAGGATCGTGAGTGCCATGACTTTGGAAAAAGCGTTGACCGGCCCGAGTGGGGAGCAGCTTTTTCCATTCTTCTTGATGCAGAAGAGTGCCCGACATAATAACCAGACCCTTTGGAGTTTCAGGTGCGCGCAAATATAGTTCCGTTGCCAGCATGGCGCCCTGACTGAATCCACCCAGAATGATTTGATTCCAGGGAACCTTCATCTGGCGGATCATCTCCATCGCATTATCAACAGCCTTAGCCAAGCCGGCGGGAGTGTCATGACTCATGTCTCGGTGTTCACCGCGTTCAGCGGCTCTTTGAATTGCCATCATATCCAAGGTCCACCAAGCTCGTCCGGTCCAGCCAGGGCCGATCGGCACTTCGATAAAACCGTTGGGGAAAAGCCAATTGTATGTTTTTTTTGTG
>JBCECD010000311.1:3737-7230 GCA_039206745.1 Bdellovibrio sp.
TCATTGCAGTCAGCACCATAGCCGTGAAAAAACAAAACCCACGGAGCTGCATCGTCTTTATTTATTTCCTGACAGAATATCTTTCCAAGTTGTCTCATGTTGCGATCATAAGCTATTCTTGCTGCAGAGTCTATGAAACTAAGTCATTTGTTGTCTGTTATCCCCGATGTTCCTGCGCCCATTCTTTCTTTGGAAGAAGAAGTCACAGGAGTTTTTAATGATGCGCGGAAGGTGATTCCGGGTTCGGTTTTTATTGCCATTCGCGGTGTGAAGGTCGACGGACATGGTTTTATTCGCGATGCCGTCGAGCGGGGCGCCGCCGCTTTGATCGTGGAAGACCGCAGTGCTGTGCCCGCTTCTTTTGCGGGAGTGATTTTGCAGGTCTCTAATTCACGTGAATCTCTCGATATTTTAGCCAGTCGTTTTTATTGGGATCCGGGGCAAGAGCTTTTCTGCATGGGCGTGACGGGGACCAATGGTAAAACCTCTGTGACTTATATGGTGGAGGCCATTTTGAATGCGGGTCGTATTCCCACAGGAGTGATCGGCACCGTCAATCATCATTTGGGAGGGAAGGTGTGGCCCTCTGATATGACCACGCCGGATCCACTCTTCCTGCAAAAAAGATTGCGTGAGTTTCGTTCAGAGGGAGCTTTGGCTGTGGCTTTGGAGGTGTCTTCCCACGCTCTCGATCAGAGCCGTGTGGACAGTGTGCCTTTTAATACGGTGGTCTTCACTAATTTAACACGCGATCATTTGGATTATCACAAAGACATGGCGGAGTATTTTTCCGCGAAGCAGAGATTATTTTCTGATTTGCTGTGGAAAACTCACAAGCGTCCCTGCTTTGCAATCATCAATACGGCGGATTCCTATGGACGCCGTCTGCGAGTTCCCGATCATGCGGTGTTGTGGACTTATGGAGCGAAAGACTCCGATCTGCAATATCAAATTCTGAAAATGGATTTTGTCTCAACTCACTTTAAATTGAAAACTCCGTTGGGCGAAGCCGAAGTGCAATTGCCGATGTCAGGGCTTCATAACGTCATGAATGCGGTGGCAGCTTTAGGTGTTGGTTTGTCAGCGGGCTTGCCGTTGGCTTTGTGTGCCTCTGCTTTAAGTCAATTCACAGGAGTGCCGGGACGTCTGCAAACGGTTCCCAATGCAGAGGATCTGGCTGTATTTGTAGATTACGCGCATTCACCGGATGCTTTAGAGAATGTCTTAACCGCGCTCAATCGCGTACGGAAGAATTTGCAAAGCAGCGGAAAAATTTGGACTCTCTTTGGCTGTGGAGGAGATCGAGATAAAGGCAAGCGGCCTCTGATGCGCGAAGTGGCCCTGAGGTTTTCAGATCAGGTGATGGTGACTTCGGATAATCCCCGCACAGAAAATGCAGACGAAATCATCGCCGATATCCTGCGCGGAATGGACGCCAGTGCGAAGCAAAAAGTCTTGGTGCAGGTGGATCGTGCACAAGCCATTCACGAGGTTATAGCCAAAGCACAAAAAGGTGATGTGGTGCTTATTGCCGGCAAGGGGCATGAGGATTATCAGATAATAGGCACGGAGAAAAAACCTTTTAGCGACCTGCATGTGGCGCAAGAGGCTTTACAAAGGAGACGGTGATGAGAGTCATGGACGTTCAGACAATCGTGAAGTTGACGGGAGCTCAGACCTTATCTCTGAAGGATAAAAGTTTTTCGGGAATTGGCACCGACACACGTTTGGATTTGCGTGGCCAGCTGTTCATAGCTCTCAAAGGGGAGGCTTTTGATGCGCATTCCTTCGTCGAAAAAGCTGTTGCTCAGGGTGCGACCGGCTTGCTTATTCATGAAGAGAGCGAGACTCTTCAGAGATTCAAGGATCGTATCACTATTTTAAAAGTGCCAGACACGCTCAAGGCTTTGCAGCAGCTGGGGACGGGGGCTCGTCGTGAGTCGCGGGCGACAGTGGTAGGTATCACGGGCTCGAACGGAAAGACCACTACCAAAGAGTTTTCCGCCGCTTTGATCGGCTCGGTTAAATCAGTGCACTATAATAAAGGCAGTTTTAATAATCATTGGGGTGTGCCTTTTACTCTTTTGCAATTGCCGGCTGATCGCGATGTGGCTCTGATTGAGATGGGAATGAATCACGCCGGGGAGTTGACGGAGCTGGTGCGGATTGCGGAGCCTGATGTCGTGGTGTGCACGATGGTGGGTCGGGCGCACATGGAATTTTTTGGCACCATTGAAAAGGTGGCGGAGGCGACAGTGGAAATTTATGAAGGTGCTTCGCCTCAGGCGATGCGTATTTATAACTTAGATAATCCTTCCACTCATAATATGTATGTCAAAGCCTGCGAAAAATATCCGCGAGAAAAGATTCTGACTTTTTCCGCAGAAGACCCGCATGCCGATGTGCATCTGGTGATCTCCGCGATGACAATGAGTGAAATCGTCGTGAAGGGTTCTGTGGCGGGCGTGGCGGGAACAGCTCGCGTGCCGGTATTTGGGGCGCAAAATTTGGTGAACCTGATGGCGGCGGCGACTTTGGCTTTGGCGGTGGGTTTAAAACCTGAGCAGATCTGGGCGGGCCTGCCTCGTTGTCAGACAAACTGGGGCCGCAATCAACTGGTGCATCTGCGTTCCGGGGCTCAGATGATTTTTGACGCTTACAATGCCAATCCGGATAGTATGAAGGCCTTGATTGATAACATGAAACTTTTGAATGTTCAGGGGCGTAAGGTCGGAGTTTTTGGGCAGATGCGTGAGTTGGGAAGTGGCTCTGCTTTGTCGCATGAAGAGTTGGGATTCTGGGTGGGGGAAGCCGGTTTTGACCGGGTGTATTTCATTGGCGATGATCACGGCTCTTTTGAAGCGGGTCTGCGTAAAACTCCTTATGCTAATCCTGCATTTATTCAAAAAGACTTCACAGAGAGTATGGGGCAGAACCTGGCGCAATTTTTAAAAGAGGGCGATATTGCTGTCGTCAAAGCTTCGCGTGGAACCAAGCTGGAGCGTTTTGTAGTTCCGTGCGAGCCTTTGGATTTCGCTCCTAAATCTTAGAGCGAGTGATGAAAAGACCGGGGCCTTCATTGTCCGGTCGACTTGTGTATCCCAGGAGGGCTCTTCTGAGCCTCCCGGGCTCGCGTTGCGACGGCGATCATTTTGCCATGTCTGAAGAACTAGATTCCGGTTTGCCCGACTATATAGGCTGCTCTCTGTAATGCGGGGTTGACGAGAAAATCCCCCAGCGACCAGCCCGCCTCTTCATTTTGATCATTCAGAAGTTGATCTAAAAGATGAAGCAAATCTTCAGATGTCACAATGCCAACCACTTCCTCTTTTTTAGTGATGAGATAGGCGGAGATTTTTTCCGAGATCATCGCCTGCACGACGGCGCGCAGAGGTGTCTCGATATCAAAGGTTCGCAGGGGCTTACTCATCACATCCTCGACCAAAGTGGAGGAGGAAGGCGCTTTGAGCAGATCTCTTTCGGAGATCATGCC
>JBCECD010000312.1:0-7125 GCA_039206745.1 Bdellovibrio sp.
TGAAATGAGCTCCCTCAACCCCTTCCTGCTAAGAAAAGTTCCCTTGAGTTTCAAAAACGGCGTCATGGACCTCTATGCCGAAATCAAAGGCGATGAGGGACGAGTCCAAGGCTATGTAAAACCCCTCGTCAAAGATCTCGAAGTCATGGGCAATGAAAGTGACTTCAAAGGCCTTAAACATTTAGGGGTAGAGTTATCGGCGGGACTCGCGAAGGTGATCTTCCGTCGCGGCGATGACAAAACCGTCGCAACCAAAATCAATTTTGCATATGACGGGAATCATGTCTCTTGGAAAATGGCTGAGGTTTTAGGCAATGCCTTAGAACACGGCTTTAGCCAACCGATCGAGCCCGGCATCGAAAACCAATTCCAAATGAAATATAAAACAGAAAGGAAGTAGTATGTTTGCAAAGAAATCCCTTATTCTCATTTTTGCGGCTCTCGGTATTGGAGCCTGTTCAAGCAAGGACAAGATCAGTAAATCTGACACCGGTTCCAGCATGGAAGCAAAGCAGGTTGCCATCGAGGAGGAGGCGGCCCATGTGGTGGAGTTTGATTTTAAAAAAGGCTCCAGTCATCTCACTCCTGCTGCCAAAAGTGATATCAAAAAGTTAATTAGCAATGCTCGCAGCCAAGGAGCCATCAAAGAAATCAAAGTCATCACTTGGGGTGACTCAGAGTATCCTTCTGTTCACACCCGCAAACTGGCTTCTGGCGATGTCAAACTGGTACAAGAGCGCAATAAGTCCATTCAAAAATACATTAACACTCAAGATAAAAAATATGATGTTGAGTTGTATAGCATGGCGGAAAGACCAGGCTTGATTCAGGAAATGCTGAACACGTCTGATGCCAGAATAAAGAAGTCCTTGGAAACTGCGGGAGTTCCAACCACTGATACCGCGGTGAAAACACCATCCAAGGCTTCTAAATCTATTGTTATGGTGATCCCAGAAAAATAACCAACAAAGGAGAGCAATATGAAAACACATGTTACAACAATCGGTTCCCTGATTCTGAGTCTTGTCCTCTGCGCTTCGGCACAAGCGAATGATGCAACCAAGGCCGCAAGTGAAAACTTAGGTGCTTCCATGGTTTCAGAAGTCTCATTCGACCAAGGCCGATCCACTTTAAACGACAGCGCCAAAAGTGAAATTCGCAAAATCGTCGACGAAGCCAAACAAAAAGGCAAAATTGACGAGTTGAAAGTAGCCGCATGGGCCGATCGCGAATACCCCACTTCAGGCACTAAAGCTTCCAAGCAGGATATTGACCTGGCGGATGAAAGAGCTCGCTCTGTGAAGAACTTCATCAAAGATGATCTCCAAGTAGGTTCTGTGAATACTTACAATATGACAGAGCGACCCAATGCTTTGCAAAAGTTCATGCGCACAGATACAGCTAAAACAAAAACAGCTATGGAAAATACTGGCGCCGCTCCTCGCACTAGCGATGAAACCGGTCTATTCAACCAAAAAGCCAAATCTTCCAAAGCTGTGATCATGGTTTATGTAAAATAGTGAGGTGGTTATGAAAGCATGGCGTAAAATTCTTATCGCGTGCAGCTTTTTGCTGCCCGCTTCAGCTCTGGCTGGATTCTATATCGAGCCCGGAATTACTTACGAAAAAGGCGACAGTGAGCTGACTTGGCCTTCTCCATTGAATAATTCCACTGGGGATATAAAAGGACTGGGTTTTAATTTGAAACTTGGCTTTCATGTCAACAGCGCGTTTTTTATGGGCCTAGATGGCTCTTATTCGAAACCTAAATTTGAAAACTCTGCTACAGATTATTCTGCCGATGCAAGCTCGACTCTCTATGGAGCTGTCATTGGTGCCCAGATGCCGGTTGCAGGTTTGCGTCTTTGGGGCGGATATATTTTCGGCGGTGATTTAAATCCGGAAGAGGATGGGGCCGTCGATGTTAAATTCGAAGGCGCCCGCGGACCTAAGGTGGGAGTGGGAATAAAAATATTCATGATCAGCATCAATTTCGAATATATGGATCTTGAATATGATAAATCAGTTCTCGAAAAAGCAGGTCCGGTCTCAGGAGAGCTGGACTCTAAATTCAAGAACAAAGTTGGCTTGGTCAGCTTGAGCTTTCCTCTGACTCTGTAACCTGATTTCTTTTTCATGAGCGCTATCAAATGATTGATGGCGCTCATGAGCTTCAGCAACAAATTGTTGCAACCCCCTTTTGTCAGTTGCACGCTCTCCAACCGCCCGTTACACTGCCGCCTATGGATGACCTTCTCGCCGCCCGCTCAACGATGGCTTTTTCGCTGGGGTTTCATATCATCTTCGCATCGGTTGGAATGACCATGCCATTTATGATGAGCGCGGCCCATTATCTTTATCTCAAAAAAAAGGAATCCCACTATCTCGATCTCACCCATATGTGGATGAAAGGCGTGGCTATTCTTTTTGCCGTCGGTGCAGTCTCAGGAACTGTGTTGTCTTTTGAGTTAGGACTGCTCTGGCCGGGTTTCATGAAATATGCAGGTCCCATTATTGGCATGCCTTTCTCCTGGGAAGGCACAGCTTTTTTTATTGAAGCTATTGCCATTGGTCTTTTTCTCTATGGCTGGAAGCGCATGCATCCCTGGGTTCATTGGTTTACCGGTCTTATGGTTGGCATCTCTGGTTTTGCTTCGGGGATCTTCGTTGTCGCTGCAAACTCTTGGATGAATACACCGGCGGGATTCGATTGGGTTGATGGTCAGGCTCTCAATATTGATCCGGTCAAAGCCATGTTCAACAAAGCCTGGCTTCATCAGACTTTGCACATGCAAGTGGCCGCGCTGCAAGCTGTGGGCTTTGCTGTCGCGGGTATTCATGCCTATTTAGTATTGAAAAATCCTGCCAAAAAAGAACTTAATTTAAAAGCTTTGAAGATCGCAATGCTTTTCGGCGCGACAGCCTCTTTAATTCAACCTCTTGTCGGTCATTTCGCCGCACAAAAAGTGGCCGAGTATCAACCAGCAAAACTAGCGGCCATGGAAGGACACTTCCATACTCAAACTCATGCTCCTCTCTATATTGGTGGTATTCCCAATACAGAAACGCAAACCATGGAATGGGGTCTTGCGATTCCCGGCCTTTTGAGTTTTCTCGCTCACAACGATGTGGCCGCCGAAGTGCAGGGCTTGGATCAATTTCCTCGTGAACTGTGGCCTCCCGTGGTGATCACACATATCAGCTTTCAAGTCATGGTGGCTTTGGGCACTTTCATGGCGGGCCTCTCTCTGCTCTATTTTTATTATTTAAGAAAATCATCTTTCCCACCTTGGTTATTAAAGATGCTGGTCGCCTCGATTCCCCTCGGCTTTATCGCCATTGAAGCCGGTTGGATTGTCACGGAAGTTGGCAGACAACCCTGGATCATCTATAATATTCTCAAAACACGCGATGCCCTCACGCCCGTTCCAGGCATGATCTATCACTTCTATCTCTTCTTATTTCTGTATATCGGCCTTGGCCTCACCACGCTCTGGCTGCTCTATCGACAAGTCTCCGCTGTGCAAAAGAAAAAGGAGATTCCCCATGGTTGAGATCCTGCTCTTTTTCATAGGTGCTTCTCTGTTATTGTATGTCCTCTTGGGCGGAGCCGATTACGGAGCCGGCATTCTCGAACTTTTGCCTCTTAAAAAATGGCGTGAAGAGCAAAAGGATCTGATCAATGCCGCTATGGGACCAGTGTGGGAAGCCAATCACATGTGGCTGATCCTGATTGTTGTTATTCTCTTCATGGGTTTTCCACTCCTTTTTACCACCTTGATGACCAGTCTGCACATCCCTATGGTGGCCCTGCTGATCGGTATTGTATTACGTGGAAGTGTTTTTACATTTCGTCACTACGATGCCCAGAAAGACGATACTTCACAGAAGCTGTACACATGGCTATTTGGACTTTCCAGTTTATGGACCAGTCTCTGGTTGGGCATTATCGCTGCCAGTTTGAGTCGAGGACTTATTGATTTGGAGGCACGAGATTTTCACTCTGCTTATATTGCACCTTGGTGGGGACTGTATCCTCTGGTTCAAGGCTTCTTCGTCGTATGTATTTTTTCATTTTTAGCCAGCGTCTATCTTATCGGTGAAACCTCCCATCCTGAGCTGCAAAAGATTTATATTCGCAGAGCCTGTGTTTTAAATATTTTTCTTATAGCTGTCGGCGCTCTGGTATTCGTCACCTCTTCTCTCGATGGCAGCCCTCTACTTAAAGACTTCATTTCTCATCCTTGGGCCTTGGCCTGCATGGGAGGAGCCACTCTGCTCTTTTTTATTCTTTGGATTTTTATCACCAAACGCTATGCCTTTTGGACTCGGATCGCTTCTGCGGGACAAGTGACCTTGATTCTTTTAGGTTGGTACTTTCTCTATGCCCCTCATGCCATTCTCACCAAGCAGGGACCTTTGAACTTCTTTGATGTCGCCGCGCCCACGGCCACGCTCAAGCAACTGACTTACGCTCTCTTAGTGGGAAGTGTTTTTATTTTTCCAAGTTTGATTTATCTCATGAAAATTTTTAAATCAAAATAGACCACCGTTTTTCGACAGTCACCCCAGTCTAAAGTTGAGCTTTTAGCTTGTTGTTTTGCACGAATGAGGAGCATTCCTATTTTCATCTCTTCTCTTTTGTCAGGATAAGAACTGATCTTTTTATCTGAGGTGAACCATGGCAAAAAAACGCATCGCTAAAAAAAGAGAACCCACATCCTCTCCGCGAGGCCTCTGGAGCGGCCATATCAGTTTTGGTTTGATTAATATTCCCGTGCAACTTATTTCAGCACGGGAGCAAAAAGATATTCATTTCTCCATGATCGATCCCAAAAATCTCTCGCCCATCGGATATAAATACTACAATAAGAAAACCGGCAAAGAAGTTTCTCATGGCAAAACAGTGAAGGCTTATGAATATAAAAAAGGCAGCTACGTGGTCATGACTCCTGCCGATTTTAAAAAAGCCAACCCCAGGGCCACGCAGACCATCGATATCGAAAACTTCGTCGAGCTTCAGGAAATCGATCCGGTCTTTTTTGAACGGGCCTATTATCTGCAAGCCCGCAAAGGCGGTGAAAAAGCCTACAATCTACTTTGCGAAGCTCTCGAAAAAACCGGCAAGGTGGCCATCGCCAAAATTGTCTTGCACAATAAGCAACATCTTGTCGCTTTGATCGCTCGTGGATCCTCTTTACTCCTGGAGCTTTTGCATTTTGCCGAGAACGTCAAAGAGCTGCACGAATTGAACAAAGCTAAAAGCAACGGCTCTAAAAAAACCTCCTCCCGCGAACTCCAGATGGCGGAGAGATTGATTGACGATATGACAGCCCCGTGGAAGCCTGACTCCTATCGTGATACTTATCGCGCAGACATTCTAAAGCTCGTCCAAGCCAAAGTAAAAGCAGGTAAAGCCACTGAAATTGCCCCCCTGCGCGAGAAAAAAGACCCAGAAGAGACGACACCCGTTTTTGATCTGATGCCCTTACTGAAAAAGAGTCTGGAAAGCAAAAAAAGAACAGCGCGAGGACGACGAGCCTCCCTGCACTGAGACTTCAAACCTTGGAGAGGACGTTATGAGTTTGAAAGAGTACCATAAAAAGAGAGATTTCAGAAAGACACCCGAACCGACGCTCAGTCGCAAATCTCAAAAGGAACCCCTCTTTGTCATTCAAGAACATCACGCCAGTCATTTGCATTATGATTTTCGCTTAGAGGCCTTTGGTGTTCTTAAAAGTTGGGCCATTCCGAAAGGCCCCTCCACTACCATAGGAGAAAAGAGACTCGCTGTCGAGGTCGAGGACCATCCTATTAGCTATGCCACATTTAAAGGACGCATTCCCAAAGGTGAATATGGTGCGGGGGTGGTTAAGATCTGGGATCATGGCACCTGGATTCCCCCCCAAAATATCAAGCAGGCTTTAGCAAAAGGAAAATTAGAATTCGAGTTAAAAGGAAAGAAGCTGAAGGGCCGATGGCTTCTTATTCGCACTCAAGGCGGCAAGGGCAAAAAGAATCAATGGCTGTTGTTCAAAAGGCATGACGAGAAGACCCCTGCGAAAAATCTAGGCGTACGCAGTTTACTTCCAACAGAGATCCGTCCTCAACTCGCCACTCTCGTAACACAGCCGCCGGAAGGAGAGGAGTGGATTCATGAAATAAAACTGGACGGATACAGAACTCTGGCACGCCTTCATTCTCGACGGGTGCAATTACTCACTCGCAACGCCTTAGATTGGACCGAAAAATACGGGTCCCTCGCCGAAGACTTCAAAAATTTGAATGTGAAAAATGCCCTGATTGATGGAGAAATCATTGTTCGCGACCAAAAGGGACGCAGCCATTTTGATGAATTACAGGAGGCTCTTGCTTCAGGGCAAACAGACAAATTAGAATTTTGTGCCTTTGATCTTCTCTATCTCAATGGACGAGACCTGCGCGAAGAAAGTCTGGAAACGCGCAAAGAGCTTCTGCATGAAGTTCTTAGCAGCTCCCCCACCCCCCAGATCTCTTTTAGTGAACACCTGCCAGGAACTGGAAACGATATCTTAAAAAAAGTCTGTAGAGATGGGTCGGAGGGCATTATCTCTAAAGATCGTTCACAACCCTATCAAATGACCCGAACTCAAACCTGGCTGAAAAGCAAATGTGTACAGCGCCAGGAGTTTGTCGTTGGCGGTTACACAGAGCCAACAGGATCCAGGGAGTATCTGGGAGCTTTGCTGTTAGGTGTTTATGAAGACGGCGAATTGCGCTATGTCGGGCGCGTAGGAACGGGATTCAATCAAAAAAAACTACGCGACATTCAGCAAAAGATCAAAAAAATGCACTCGACAAAATGCCCTTTTCACAAAGCAACTCCTTCTGCCAGTCGCGGCGTTCATTGGCTTCGACCTCGCTTGATCGCGGAGGTTGAGTTCCGGGCCTGGACCTCCGCCAACATTCTTCGCCAAGCCTCCTTTATCGCCCTTCGCAGCGATAAAACCTCCAAGGAAATTATCAAAGAAACTCCTCAGGCATCACCCACCACTCGTATCACTCACCCCGAAAGAGTGCTCTACAAGAATCCCTCCGTCACAAAGTTGATGGTGGCTCAATACTATAAAACCGTTGCTCCTTGGT
>JBCECD010000313.1:0-7034 GCA_039206745.1 Bdellovibrio sp.
CCACGCGCTGCGCGCCCTGCGTGAAGCGAAGGCCGGCTTCGTAGTTGATGCTCTCTTCCGGTTTTTCGCTGTCTCCGGCGGAGGGACCGGAAACCGTGTAGCCGCGATTCACTCCCACCAATCCCGTCCAAGAGTCGTTGAATTGATACAAGACACCTGCACCGGGAACAAAGATGTTCTCACTGCGGGCAGAGCTTGCCCCGGTTAAGTCATTGTCAGTGTTGTAACGGATATTTTCAAAACGACTGGCCAGGGTGATCTTCAAAGCATTCCAGTGAATCTCATCCACAGCGGTCAAAGTGATAACATGGGATTTGTCTTTATTCACAGCTGTATAAGTACGAGCATCCGCAGTGCGCTCGAGATGCCCTCCCACCATAGAGTGAGTTTCCTCCGTGTGATAACGTCGGATCTCATCTTCGTGCAAGCGAGCTCCTAGGGTCACATTGTGAGTCCAGTCGTTGACGGTGTGAGAAGAGAAAGAGCCCAGTTGAATTCCCTGGCTGATAAAATAGCGGTTGTTTTGCACAATCACGAGATCCCCGCCGGTGCCGACGGAAGACGAGTCCTCCGCCCCTGTGAGAATATCATAATAAAGCTGATTGGCCCCTGCGGTGGGGTTTTTCAAAACATCGCTGATACTGATTGCGGTATTGCGGAAATTATTCAGTCGGGACCAGTCACGATGAAACTTGTGGTGATAAAGTGTGGTCCACACGCCCCAGTTTTCCAAGGCTTGAAGTTTGTAAGAGAGTTGATACTGCTGGTGCTGCCAGTCCATCAGATCATTTTCAGAGGCGGCATAGCGACGATAAGGAGACGTGTCGAAATCGTTTAAGCTCAGCCCTAAATAAGTTTCATCGGAGAGCTCTGTGGCATATCCCACTTTCCACTCCAAGGCCTGAGGTTTGTCTCCAGGTAGACGCTGTTCCCCTTTGAGCAGAAAATCATTTTTCGCGAAACCTGTGTCACGACCCGTATCTAACTTTTTATAGCCATCTGTTTGCAGGCGCGTGCCTTCTAATAACAGACGACCTTGTTCCCAAACGGTGCTGACCAGAGCGCGGTATTTTTGTGTATTGTAACTGCCGCCGGCCAGCTCCAGCTCGACATTATCTTTTGCAGGTAAACTGCGAGTGAGATAGTTGATGGCGCCGCCGATAGAGTTAGGTCCATAGGAAACTGACGCCACTCCTTTGAATACTTCCAAAGATTCAATCTTGCTCATGAACGGAGTGTAATAAGCGGCGGGAGCAGAGTAAGGAGCGGGTCCGATCAGAATTCCATCCTCGAGAATCACAACCTTGCGACTGCGATGGGGATGAGTCCCGCGTAGACCAATATTAGGACGAAGTCCAAAGCCGTCCTCTTCCTGAACATAGACACCCGGCACTTGTTTCAAAATGCGGGTGACATCAGATTGCTGTTGCTGTTCCAATTGTTCTTTGGAAATAAAATGAGCAGAGTTGGGTTGAACCAACTCTGCTTCTGAACTGCCAATGACTTTAACGGCTCCCAATTCTGATACATTCTCGGCCAGAGAGAGGGAGCTATAAATAAAAACAACAACAACGACAAGAAAACGTGCTTGGATCATGATTCAGTCAATTACTTATATTCAAGTTCTTGGATAATACGACGAGCTGCGGGGACTTGTTCACCGATCACCGACCAGCTTGTTGGATCAACTTTGAAAAGACCCCAGTCTTTGATCAATGTATCAGGCGTCACACCCACTGCCGCTGGATATTCCATGTGGCTGGAAGAAAGGTGCAATTGAGCGGGCTCTGCCAAAAGCAAAGCGATAAACTCCTGAGCCAGGGCTGCCTTTTTAGAGTGCTTCACAACGCCGATACCAGATCCGTTGACATGTGTGCCTGTGGAGTTTTGATTTGCAAAAAGAGGCTTGATCGGGAAGTTCGGATTCTGAGCCAGCATTTGCCCCAGGTAATAGGTGTTCGCGATACCGACTCCGCAGACACCATTTGCCATGGCTGTCATCATAGCTGTGTCGTTAGGAAAAACATCTGTTGCTAAATTATCCAACAAGCCCGCGACAAGATCTTTTGCTGCGGCTTCACCTTTGTGATGAACGAAGCTGGCAATCAAAGCCACGTTGTAAGTTCCTTTGGAAGTGCGTAAGCACAGGCGGCCTGCCCATTTAGGATCAGCGAGATCTTCGTAGCTGCTGATTTCCGCAGGATTGACTTGAGAAGGATCATAAACGATGGTGCGACCGCGATAAGTGACAGCCACCCAGTTGTCATTCACATCTTTCATGCCGGGACTTACGCGTGCTTTGACAGAGGCATTGGTCAGAGGTTGCAAAAGACCTCGTTGAGTCATGTCAGATAAGAATACCAGATCTTTTGTGAAGATCAGATCCGCCGGAGTGGAAGCTCCTTCCGATTCAATTTGCGCCACGATATCTGCGTAGGCTTTTTCAATGATAACAACATCGACGCCTTTTTCCGCTTTGAACTGATCAGCCAAAGGCTGAATGCGTGCAGTGGGACGATCTGTATAAATGGTTAAAGTCTCAGCCTGAACGGTGAGAGCGGATAAACCGACAACAAAAACTGCTATGAGATTCTTCATCTGAAAGACTCCTTTTTCCAGTTGGGTTGAATTGTGGAAGACCCCTGATATCGAACTCGAGGAAAAGACACAATCAATCGTTGTTAAAGAAAACCAGATGAAAAGCCAATGAAAGCGAAAAAAGAAAAGGCCCGTGATTTCTCACGAGCCTTTCGCGTCATTATGACAGGAAATTAACAATCACTCTTAGTAGTAGCGAATGATTTCGAAAGTAGCACTGCAACCACGATCTACCCATACGCGATCGCCATAGTTACCGGCATTACGACCCCATACGCAAGTTTCGTAGGAGTGTTGACGGTAGATGCGAACATCGTACACGCGGTAAGAGTTGAAGTAGCACTCGTTGTAATTGTAGTTGTAAGAGTCACAACGTACATACTCAGATTGATAAACCGGCGGCTGTGGACGCGGTGGCGGAACAGGGCGTGGCGGAGCCGGACGAGGAGGCGCAGGACGAGGAGGCGCTGGGCGTGGTGGTGGCGGCGGATTAGGTCGCGGTGCTGGGCCTGGATTCGGACGAGGCGCAGGACCTGGATTCGGTCGTGGAGCCGGGCCGGGATTAGGACGGCCGGGGCCAGGGCCGCCTGGGCCAGGACGAGGTCCGGGGCGAACGTAAGATGATTCGGAATCAATTTTATTATTGAGACCTGCATGAGTGACTGGTGTCAATCCACTCACGGCGATCAAGGCGATCAAGAAAGCTTTCATTTTTCCCCCATGGGTTATGAATTTGAGTGCCATTTTGGCGACTATTGTTACGTCAGAGCCATAATGCATAAACAATGCCTACATATTTGGTGTCAAGGGGAAACCAATTGCACTCCCTTATGAGAGGAAGGTGAAAACAAGGTCTTCTCCCGGAGGTTTTAGAGCTCTCGAGATATATTTAGATATCGGAAATGTAATAAATTCATATCGCAAGCGGTGTCTTTTGTCGCCCACTGATCCCATGAAAAGCTTTGCTGTATTGATTTGCAGGGTTATGGAGAAATTTTCTGTGTGTTCTCCTGTGGAAAATAAATCACCACAGGAATATCCACTTCTTGTCCTGCCGTCGTCGTCAGCCATGACGTGACAAAGTCATGAATCGCTTTGCGAGCCTCTTCGCGCACAAGATCTCGATGTTGAATCGAACTATCGACCAAGAGAGATTGCAGATCTTTTTGCAAAGACTCCAGCACCACTTTGTGATTGCGCAGAACCGAGCCTTCCTGCACTGTCCATTTCAGTTTGCTGACATTGACGGCAGGGGCACTGCTGGAAAGTTCTGGAACATGCACGATCAGTTTGTTATTTGAGCGCTCGAACTTCCAACCATTCATTAAAGAGACATAGTAGTTATATCTCCATTTGCTCCAGGCGAGCAACATAAAGACTTTGTTTGCCGGTGATCTTGGTTGCGTAACTTTGAAACTGATCTATCACTTGATGTTCAAAGAGGCGATCCAAAAAGGAGTTGGAAGTCGAAGCACGCGGAATCAGCACTGTTACGGCCAAGACAGCCATCAACAGTGCAATCATCGAGAACACAGCGATAAGAGAAAACTTTTTAGGTGCCTTCAAGCTGCATGAATTCCTTTTTCACCATTATACGGTGAACGAGGAAGGCTGCAAGACCAAAGGTGCCGATCGTAAAGCACATTGGACGAATGGTCCCATCATGAAGATGACTGACAATGCCGGCAGCGGCCGCTGCCAATGAAAATTGAATGGTGCCGAGAAGAGCTGAGGCACTTCCTGCGGTTTTCTTCTGGCTGGCCATAGCTCCGGCGGAAGAGTTGGGAAAAGTCATGCCGAGGCTGGAGATAAAAAGGAAGAGCGGAACAAAGACTCCCCAGAAACCCCATTTTAAGACACCCGCCAGTGCCAGGATTGTCGCGAAAAAAGCCACGACCACATAAATGCGTTCGAGAACAAAATCAGAAGTATATTTTCGCAAGAGACGACTGTTGATTTGTGAAGCGGCAATCAATCCCAATGCATTGATGCCAAAGACCCAACCAAAACTGCGTGGGGCAATACCGAAGATATCAATGAACACATAAGAAGAACCTGTAATATAGGCAAACAAGCCCGCCTGGGCAGCGCCTCCTGAAAGGGCGTATCCCAGAAACTGACGATCGCGCAGAATAGTCAGATAGTTTTTAACGGAATCTTGGATGCGCACCCGAGCATCAAATTGATGAGTCTCCGGCAGAAAGCGAACGATTGCGGCCAGACTCGCCGAGCTGAACAAGGCCATCACACCGAAGACAGCACGCCAGCCGAAATACTCCGTGATATATCCTCCCACTAAAGGCGCGACAATCGGAGCCACACCCATGATCAACATCAAAAGTGAAAAGACTCGAGCTGTGTCACGATAACTAAAGAGATCTCGTACAATCGCGCGCGAGATGACCATACCTGAGCAAGACCCCAGAGCCTGGAAGAAACGGAAGATGATGAGCATCTCAATATTTTTTGTGAACAGGCAAATCAGCGAAGCGACTATATACAAACCTAAACCGAAATACAGAGGCTTCTTCCGTCCATAGCGATCAGCAAGGGGGCCATAAAAAATTTGTCCTACGGCCAGACCAATAAAAAAAGACGCCAGGGAAAGCTCAACGGTGGAGGCCGAAACATTCAGCTCACGTGCGATGGTTGAGAAGGCCGGGAGATACATATCAATTGAAATAGGGCCGAAGGCGCTGAGACTCGCTAAGATAAGAATGATAATGGAGAGGGGATTTTTTTGCATTGCTAGTATGTAACAGTCTTTGGCTCTTATTGCATCAACTGTTACATACCGAAGAGGAAACGTGAATTATTTATTCAAAGGCTTTTGAATGATATGAATCGCATGTCCAAGAGTGGCCTCGGCAGCCTCCATCATTGTTTCACCTAATGTCGGATGAGGATGGATGGAAAGTGCAAGGTCTTCCAGGCGCGCGCCCATTTCGATAGCTAAGACAGCCTCGGAAATAAGATTGGATGCTTCGGGACCCACGATATGCACACCCAAAAGGACATGAGTCTTTTTGTCTGCAATCATTTTAACGAAGCCTTCTGTCTCCATCATGCTGACAGCGCGGCCATTGGCGGCAAAAGGAAACTTACTGATCAAAAGATCAGAGAATCCCTTGGCTTTGGCTTCCGCTTCGGTCATTCCTGCCGCTGCAATTTCGGGATCAGTGAAAACCACCGCCGGAACTGTTTTCGCATCGTAAACGCGATTATGACCTTTGATCACTTCGGCCACCAAAACGCCTTCGTGTGAAGCTTTATGTGCGAGCATCGGTTGACCGGCAATATCACCGATAGCAAAGATATGGGAAATGTTGGTGCGGCGTTGAGCATCGACTTTAATAAAGCCCCGCTCATCCACTTGAATGCCTGCGGCCTTGAGGTTGGCCTGATCGCCGTTGGGACGACGGCCTACGGTGACCAAAATTTTATCGCAGGCAACAACTTCATCTTTACTGTTGATTTCAACAGTGACTTCGTAGCCTCCTTTGACTTTCTTTTGGCCTTTGGCTTTTGCGCCATAGAGAACCTTGACTCCGGACTTATTCAACTTGCGAGTCACGATTTGCGCGCAATCAGGATCGACAACACCTGCCAGCAAGGCGGACTGAGCTTCAATCACGGTCACTTCAGTTCCGAGTTTACGCAGATAAGAAGATATTTCCAGACCGATATAACCACCACCGATGACCGCCACTCGCTGAGGAATGGTATCGAAAGCCAAAGCTCCGGTTGAAGAGCAGATGTCTTTTTCATCAAACTTAAAGCCTGGAATCTCGATAGGACGAGAGCCTGTCGCCACAATAAAATACTTACTTTGCACGCTTTCGCTGCCAGAGGAAGACTTTACTATGATCTCTTTGGAGTTTTTAAACTCAGCTTCTCCACGCAGAATCGTGACGTTATTGCCTTTGAGCAATTGCTGGACACCACCGGCCATTTTATCGCTGACAGATTGTTTCCACTTCACTAGTTGTTTCATGTCGACATCAATTCCACCTTTGATGTTCAAGCCCATCTCTTTGAAGTTGTGCTGGGCTTTATGTAAAAGGTGAGTGGCAGTGATCATGGCTTTGGAGGGAATACATCCCACATTCAAGCAGACACCGCCGAGGTATTCCCGTTCGATCACAGCAACTTTAAATCCCAATTGGGCGGAACGAATGGCGGCAACATATCCACCAGGGCCGGCGCCGATAACTACAACATCAAAATTCTGCATGATATATCCTCGTTCCGTTATTAAACCAACTCAACCAGGAGCTGTGCAGGGTTTTCAATACGTGCAATGAAAGCCGCCAGGAAGCGAGCTGCCACCGCGCCATCAATCAAACGGTGATCCGCTGTCATAGTGTAGTTCATCACTTTGATGGAGGACAGCTGTCCGTTTTTAATCACAGGCTTTTCATCGATCTTATACATGC